>JAICPX010000593.1 GCA_025929635.1 Chitinophagaceae bacterium | reverse complement strand
GGAAAAAATTGATATGGGAAAAGGACGAAACAAGATCCCATCAATAAGCATGGGAAAGATCAGCTTTCCTGATTGATCATTTCACCTTAAACTCTAATAACTCATCACCCCAGGTCAATGCGACCTTTCCATCTTTGTCAATAGTAAATGTCATTTTCTCGGAAAATGCTTTCGCTTTTTTTCCTTTAACCTCTACCCTGAGTGCATCGTCCGCATCTGTATAATTAAATGCACCCCACTGGTCCCATTTGTTACTAAAGATGACAGTCCACACACCCTTATTTACCAAAGTAAACAAACCGTATTTACCTGCTTTTAGTGCCTTGTCTTCTACTTTTACATCTTTATTGATCTCAAACACTGTGGCTTTGTTTGCGCCGGTGCGCCAAACTTTTCCTTCCATAGGCTCAAGGTCTTTACCAATTGTTCTTCCCTTTACTGAGGGCTGACTATAATTGATCGTAATGGTAACGCCTTTATCCGTGGTCTGCGAAGCAGTTGCCGCCGGACTCGCTTGTCCACATGCACCCACTGAAATAAATAATACTCCGGAAAAAAGTAATTGTTTCATGTTTAAATTTTTTATTGTTTTCTTTTACCGTGCCTGCCTCTCAGCAGGCTGGGAATTTGTCCCGGTTGTCCGATAAATAGTTTAGTCTTTAAAAATACAAAGAAGATAAACCAAACGATCAGCAAATTTATGAGCGGCTGGCGTTGCCCAGTTCTTTCAGGTTGCTGAGGCCCTGCTCCATTTGCACGCCATAGATATTTTCATAAAACAGGGACCTGAATTTCTCCCAGGGGTACCAACGCAATTTAAAATCCATGTACCATTGCAATGTTGATGAATCACCCTGCTGATGACTAATTGTCTTAAAGCCGCTCACAACAGGCTGACCATCATCGGCTGCCATTCTCGTTATCAATTCATCACTTTTTCTTTCGGTGACAAAGATTGTAGTGCCCCTTACTTTTATGCCTGAATCGCTTAAAATACTAATCTCATTCGCAGGAATTCCTTTTAATGCAGGATGCCAGTTTTTCCAGTTTGCCAGGTTTTTAATGTTTGAGAAAGCCAATGTATCCTCAGCCGCAATATTCGTTGCTTTTGAGATCCTGATACCAGAAGGAATAAAAAGAGAAATTACTGTTACCAGGAGAAAAAGTATAATGAAGCTTAGTATTGCTAATTTGATCAAACGCATATGAAGAATTTGAGGTCTGAGGTCTGAAGTCTGACTATGAACTCTTGACTATTGACTATCGACTATCGACTGCTTCACTCCCATTTAAACACTCTAATTGCCACAATATATATAGCAACACCCCAGGCTACAAGAATAAGAATTTCGGGCCAGACATTCCAGATATGTTCTCCTTCAAATGAAACCTGGCGCAATGCATCATTCAAAGCTGTCAGCGGTAAGAATCTCACAACTTTCTGTAGTCCTTCCGGCAAAGATGTTATTGGAAAAAAAGTCCCGGAAAGAAAGTACTGGGGAAACATAAACAGGTTGGCATAAACAGGTATCACATTTTGATTTTTGGCAATACCGCTGATCACATAACCAAAACCCATAAAAACCACGAGTCCAAGGAAACTGAGAATTAACAGCTCGATGAATGTGATCCAACCATTGGCCAATGTAAAATCATAAAAATATTTGCCGAACAAAATGAGTACGACAACGGTCATCAACTGGAATATGATCCTTGCAATACTTTCACCTATCACAATATAGCTTCTCCTGACCGGTGTTGAATACAACCTCTTTAAAACAAGCGTTTCCCTGAAAGAATAAAACACAAATGCAACTCCGAAAATGGCTGAGCCAATCAAAGAAAACCCGATGAGCCCGGGTAATAAAAAATCAATATAAGTATATGGTCTTCCATCAATTTGTTCTGTTATGATCATTTGCCTGCCACTGTTGCTAACAGCGGATTGCAGGAGGGAATTTAAGACGCCCAAATTCTGGGGGCTTACAGCAGATGTTGTTTTGAGATGAATCGTGTAAGGCTGTTGAGGATTCGTGTCAGTTGACTTTTTTATACTGATCAGCGCGGTGATCCTGCCTTTCTGTAACCTATCAAGCAGATCTTCCTCCGTGCCTTTCTTAATATCCAATGCCGGATGGTGAACAAGCATTTGGTAAAGCTGGCTGGAGGTATCGGTGTTTTTATCGAACGCCACATCAACATTTATACCGCCTCCGCTGCTGAGTGCACCAAAAATCACGATCAGCACCACCGGAAAAAACAAACTGAAAAAAACGGCCTGGCCACTGCGAAATGTGGATCGCAGGCTGGCTTTGGTTATTGCCATCATTGCCTTAAACTGGCTATATGGTTGTGGCATTTATGAAAGTTGAGTGGCAAATGTAGGGCTCTTGCTCCATTTGTAATTGGTGGATTGTGCTAACGACAATACGAAATGTATAACAGCAAGCCACTGAAACTCAATCGTCATGTTATTTTAATATTGCGTTT
>JAICPX010000670.1 GCA_025929635.1 Chitinophagaceae bacterium | reverse complement strand
TAAGACTCAATGGAGCCCTGGATCTATTCTCGCTTTGAAGAATCACTTCCTCTCCCATTCGCTTTTATTCCGTAATTGAATTCCTCTGCGGCGTTATTTTTTAGACCTAAAACAGTCTTAAAATCGTTCGCCTGGTGTACCGGAAACGGACAATTTTCTTTATCCCCGTGGCCTAAATGATTGTCAGGCAGCGTCCTTTTGAAATGGCATGTTTTTGAATGGTAAAAAATCAATGGGCCTGATCAATCAAAACCCCAAAAGTCGCCTTTGGATATTAATGGCAAAAAAACTTACCGGGGAAGCCTCACAGGATGAGCTGATCGAATTGGAAGGACTGGTGCAGAAAACTCCGGAGGCGCATTACGTTATAGAGATCCTGACTCTTTGGTGGCAACTTTCAGAAAAAGCAGGTAAAGAGCCGGCGGAACAGGCAGTGGCTGATCTACTTTCAAGATTGGAAAAGGAAAATGAAATGTTTCGGGCAAACAAAAAAGGAAGAATTGATAATTTGTGTCTTGCTTAAATTGAATTGCTATAGCAATTGATCAATCCGATGGCAAGCATCATTCCTTCAGACTTTTTAAGTATGCAACGCTTGCCGGCACCTGTGTCGTTATGCTGCTGCTTTCATCTTCGATGAAATAATGTTTGATCCCGACACGTTTTGCTTCCTTTAATATCGCAGGAATATCCAATTCACCCGTACCTACTGTAACATCATTCTCAACAGACGTAAGACCAGTCAGATCTTTTTTGGTCCCTTTTCTCATATCTTTTACATGCATCAGCTTCCAGCGGCTTCCATATTTTTTAAGTAACCCAACCGGGTCGCCGCCGCCAAAATGTATCCAGAAAATATCCATTTGAAATGAAACATAATCCGGGTTTGTATTCTTAAAAAGATAATCCAGCAATGTCCCGTCTTCATAAGGTTGAAATTCGTAGCCATGGGCATGATAGCAAAACGTGAGTCCGTTTTCCTTTAGAATTTTCCCTGCACGGTTAAAATCTTCAGCAGCTTTTTTTGCATTTTCCAAAGTGAATACATTGTTCTGATGCGGTATCCATGCACACATTATATATTTAGCTCCTAATATTTTTGCCCTCCAGATCACGGAATCAAGCTTATTGTTCAGCTCATCATAGCCGGCGCCGGTTGAAGGGATACTGAGACCTCTTTCATCACAGAGTTTCTTAAAATCTGCAGGATGCATTCTGCCACCTCCACCTTCTATCTCTGTAAAGCCCATCATTTTTATAGTGTCTAATACTTTGGCGGGATCCTTACCAATGCTTCTGCGGAAAGTGTAAGTCTGGATACCAAATGGCGCAGTGTACAAAGGCTTTTGCGCGGCAATCTCATTACCTAAAGTAGCAATGATTGATACTACCAAAAAAGCGATATTTCTCATCACAAATATTAATTGTTAATTATTAATTTCTATATGTTCATTCTCTTCAATTCATCCACCGCATAATTCGCTGCCCTTGCAGTAATAGCCATATATGTTAATGTCGGGTTTTGTGAGCCCGTTGATGTCATACAAGCGCCATCGGTAACAAAAACATTTTTACAATGATGTAGCTGGTTCCATTTATTTACCAATGAAGTCTTTTGATCAATCCCCATGCGCACGCCGCCCATTTCATGTATATCTGCACC
>JAICPX010000427.1 GCA_025929635.1 Chitinophagaceae bacterium | reverse complement strand
TGAATATTGTTTCTTGATTCCTGAGTCTTAAAAAGTGATTAAATGACTGAATAAAATTATTGAAGGCTCAAGCAGCTAATCCTTAACCTCAACCTCAACTTCAACACTTTGAAAGGTATTATACTGGCAGGCGGATCGGGAACACGATTATACCCAATTACAAAAGCAATCTCAAAACAATTGATGCCGGTTTATGATAAGCCGATGATCTATTATCCTCTTTCAGTTTTAATGCTTGCCGGTATAAAAGATATTCTTATTATCACAACTCCTGAAGACAATCCTCAATTCAAAAGATTACTTGGCGATGGCAGTCATGTTGGCTGCAATTTTCAATATGCAATACAGGAATTGCCCAATGGACTTGCGCAGGCATTTGTTATTGGAGAAAAATTTATTGGAAAAGATAAAGTAGCGCTGATCTTAGGAGATAATATTTTTTATAGCGCCGGGTTTTCAGGCTTGCTGGGGTCATTGACTGACATTGATGGCGGATGCGTATTTGCCTATCATGTTTCAGATCCCGAACGCTACGGGGTTGTTGAATTTGATGAGAACAATATGGCAGTTTCAATTGAAGAAAAACCTAAGCAACCCAAATCAAATTACGCAGTACCCGGTTTATATTTTTATGATAACTCTGTGATCACCATTGCAAAGAATTTAAAACCATCTCCAAGAGGTGAATACGAGATCACTGATGTAAATAAGATCTATTTGCAGCAGAGCAAATTAAAAGTTGCCATAATGGATCGGGGCACTGCCTGGTTAGACACCGGTACCTTTGATTCATTAAGCGATGCCAGCGAATTTGTGAGGGTAATTGAAAAAAGACAGGGAAATAAGATAGGCTGTATTGAAGAAGTAGCCTATCGAATGGGATTTATAACAAAAGAAAAATTAGCTGAAATAGCAGAGCCACTGAAAAAAAGTGGTTATGGAAATTATCTGCTTGGGCTGGTTGAAAAAAATAAAACATGATCAACAGTAGTACAAAGATCCTTGTAACAGGAGGAGCAGGATTTATCGGAAGTTCGTTAGCTGAATATTTGCTGGATAAAACTGAGGCACAAGTTGTAGTGGTAGACAATTATTTGACCGGCAGACAACAAAATCTTCCGAAGTCAGACCGCTTCCGGTTCATAAAAGCAGATGCCAATGATTTTAATGACATCGCTTCTATTTTTCAAACTTTCGGATTCGATTATGTATTTCACTATGCCGCAGTAGTCGGTGTGAAACGTACATTGGAGAACCCGGTTCTCGTGCTTGATGATCTGCTTGGTATCCGGAATGTATTAAAGCTTTGCAAGAACACGGGTGTAAAAAGGGTATTTTACGCTTCATCCTCAGAAGTATATGGTGAACCGGTGCACCTGCCGCAACATGAACACACGACGCCATTGAATTCAAGATTGCCTTATGCTGTTGTAAAAAATGCCGGTGAAGCTTTTTGTCGCTCTTATTTCCAGGAATATGACCTGGCCTATACGATCTTCCGTTTCTTTAATACCTATGGCCCGAAGCAGAGTGCTGATTTTGTAGTATCAAGATTTATCAATGCTGCCGTAGAAAATAGGCCGATCACTATTTACGGTGATGGCCAGCAAACAAGAACGTTTTGTTATATCGATGATCACCTGGAAGCTACGGTAGGTTGTTTAACAAATAAAATGTATATCGATGACGTTGTGAATATTGGCAATGACCAGGAAATTTCCGTTATAGAATTAGCAAGACTTATAAAGAAGATAACAAACTCGAACTCTGAGATCGTTCATTTACCTGCACTGCCTGAGGGAGACATGACAAGACGCCAGCCCGATATCAAAAAAATGGAATGCCTGTTGAATCGCCCGTTCATTTCGCTTGAAGACGGGTTGAAAAAGATAATTGAAGCAAGAAACAAATAAACAATGAGTAAAGTCGCATTAGTTACCGGTGTCACCGGCCAGGATGGAGCCTATCTTTCTTCGTTGTTGTTGAAAAAAGGATATATCGTTCATGGTATCAAGAGAAGGGCGTCGCTATTCAATACGGATCGTATCGATCATCTTTACCAGGACCCGCATGTGTCGAAACGGAATTTCATTTTGCACTACGGTGATCTTACTGATAGTACAAATCTTATCCGCATTATACAGGAAGCGCAACCGGATGAGATCTATAACCTGGGTGCAATGAGCCATGTGAAAGTGAGTTTTGACACACCGGAGTATACTGCAAATGCAGATGGTATCGGAACGCTCAGGATTCTTGAAGCGGTTCGTTTGCTTGGTCTTACACAAAAGACAAAAATTTACCAGGCATCGACCTCGGAATTATATGGGTTGGTACAGGAGATTCCGCAAAATGAGAAAACTCCATTCTATCCCCGTTCTCCCTATGGTGTTGCAAAATTGTATGCCTATTGGATAACGGTGAATTACCGCGAGGCTTACAATATGTTTGCATGCAACGGGATCTTGTTTAATCATGAAAGCCCACTTCGCGGCGAAACGTTTGTAACGAGGAAAATTACAAGAGCCGCCGCACAGATCGCATTGGGAATAATTGATAAAATGTATATAGGGAACCTGGATGCCAGCCGGGACTGGGGCCATGCAAAAGATTATGTGGAGGCGATGTACTTAATGTTGCAGCTGGATCAACCGGAAGATTTTGTGATCGCCACCGGTATCACTACAAAAGTTCGCGATTTTATACGGATGACCTTTGAAGAATTGGGAGTGGAGCTTGAGTTCAAAGGAAAAGGGAAGGATGAGAAAGGATACATCAGATCATCTGATGGGAGTTTTCACCTTAAACCCGGACAGGAAGTCGTCGCGGTTGATTCAAACTACTTCCGTCCTACCGAGGTTGATCTTTTAATTGGTGATGCAACAAAAGCAAAAGAAAAACTCGGATGGACACCGAAATATACTTTACCGGAAATGGTAAAGGAGATGGTTGCTTATGATCTTGAGCTTTTCCGTAAGCATAAGACTTTGCTGGAAGCAGGGTTTCATGTTTTACCTCAGTATGAATAAAGGATCAATGTACGATGTCAGAGGTACGATGTACGATGTACGATGTTTAATGCCTGCCGTATATCAAACATAGTACATCGCACATTTTAGAACTCATGGACAAAAACGACAAAATATATATCGCTGGTCATCGTGGTATGGTGGGCAGTGCGATTCACAGGCGTTTGAAGAAAGAGGGATTTGAAAATTTTGTTTTCAGAACTTCTGATCAGCTTGATCTAAGAAGTCAGCAGGCGGTGGCTGATTTTTTTGAAAAAGAAAAACCAGGTTATGTTTTTCTTGCGGCGGCTAAAGTGGGCGGCATTCTTGCCAACAATACTTACCGGGCGGAATTTTTGTATGATAACCTGATGATCCAGTCGAATGTGATCGAGAATTCATACCGGCAAGGTGTAAAAAAATTATTGTTCCTGGGTTCATCCTGCATTTATCCGAAACTGGCGCCACAACCGATGAAAGAAGATTACCTGCTGACAGGTCAATTGGAATATACAAACGAGCCTTATGCGATAGCCAAAATTGCTGGGATAAAAATGTGTGATGCATACCGTAGTCAATATGGTTGTAATTTCATCTCCGTGATGCCCACCAATCTGTATGGTCCCAATGATAATTATGATCTAAACACTTCGCATGTATTGCCTGCATTGTTGAGAAAATTTCATGAAGCTAAAATTGAAAAAAAGCCCGAAGTGATCGTATGGGGAAGCGGCAACCCGCGCCGGGAATTTTTACATGCGGATGATATGGCGGATGCCTGTGTGTTCCTGATGAAAAATTATAATGAAGAGGGATTGATAAATATTGGTGTGGGAGAAGATCTTAGCATTCAGGAATTGGCTGAGATGATAAAAGACATTGTTGGGTATAAAGGCAAAATTGTTTTTGATGCATCAAAGCCGGATGGTACTCCGAGAAAGCTGATGGATGTTTCAAAACTATCAGCGCTCGGATGGAAAGCAGCTATTTCGTTGAAGGATGGAATTTCGGAAGTGTATAGGAATAAATTTTTAGTTAGCGCTTAAAAAACAAACCACAGCGACACGGCGATTCACAGCGCCGTGCTTCTCCGTGCCCGCCGTGGTTAAATTGTAATATGTCATTTGAAGTTTTTATAGAACCAGGCCGTGCAGAACGCAACTATTGGAAAGACC
>JAICPX010000310.1 GCA_025929635.1 Chitinophagaceae bacterium | reverse complement strand
TGGAGGATAAAACGCTGTTGCAATATACCGACAATAAAGGCGAAGTGCGATCTTTCAACGAAGCAAAGGGATACCTGGCCGATTCCACTTTCTTCCAGGTACTTACTTATAGTTTTATTGAAGGAAATCCCGAAACGGCACTGATGGCACCCAATTCTTTGGTGTTATCAGAAGAAGTAGCCAGGAAAATATTTGGAAAAGAATCTCCGCTGAATAAAGTTGTTCGTGTAAGCAGCAATACCAATGGTGATTTTGATTTTAATGTAACCGGCGTATTCGCCGATCCGAAAGTTCCTACCCATATTGACGCGAGATTTTTTATGTCGATCAACGGCGGTGGTATTGCGCAGTCAGCCAGGCAGGTAACGAGTCTTGCCACGAACAACATGTACTATACTTATTTTTTATTGAAGAAAGGAGCGGATCCAAAGCAACTGGAAGCGAAATTCCCTGCCTTTATTGATCAATATGCGGGAAAGGACCTTAAAGCAATGGGGTTTTACAAAAAGCAGTTTCTTACGCGGGTTAAAGATGTACACCTGTACGCAAATACATCAAGTAATGTGACCGCTAGTGGCAGTGTCACCTATTTATACATCATTGCTTCCATTGCCATTTTTACATTATTGATCGCTTGTATCAACTTCATGAACCTTTCAACGGCCCGTTCATCAAAGCGCTCGGCGGAAGTAGGGGTTCGTAAAGTCTTAGGAGCGGAAAAGAATTCCCTGATAAAACAATTCATTGGCGAGTCGATCCTGATGTCATTGATCGCCTTTGTATTTGCCCTGGCATTTGCGAGAGCATTGTTTCCCCTTTTCTCCAAACTAACACAAAAAGAAATAAGTTTTTCTTTTGAACAGCATGGTATTTTGTTGGCCGGATTTTTTGTCCTGGCAATTCTTACAGGGCTCATTGCCGGAAGCTATCCCGCTTTTTATCTTTCTTCATTTAAACCGATTAAAGTTTTAAAAGGGCGTATCACGAATTCATTGGCGGCCGTATCGTTGCGTAAGGCACTGGTGGTCTTTCAGTTTGTCATCTCGGTAGGTTTGATCGTGGCTTCAGTTACCATCAACAATCAAATGAAATACATGCAATCGAAGGATCTTGGATTTGAGAAAGATCAGCAGATCGTCATTCCATTGCGCAGCGGCCCGAGCAAAGCTATTTATACCGGATTAAAAACCGAACTACAGAAAAATCCGGAGATAACAGGCGTCGGCGCTTCCTTGTATTACCCGGGCATCATAAACCCAAGCGACATGCCTTTTTATAAAGAGGGTGATAACATGAATAATTCAAAAAGGGTGTTCATGAACTGGGTCGATGAAAGTTTTTTACAAACACTTGGAATAAAAACGGCCGCAGGGAGATTGTATTCCAGTGACTTCCCCGGAGATACAAACTTGAGGATGATATTGAACCAGGAAGCAATAAGAACTATAGGGTTCAAAGATGAAAAGGATGCCATTGGGAAAAATATCGTGTTCGATTGGGAAGGCGAGAGCTATCGTTGGCAAATAATTGGTGTTGTAAAAGATTTTCATTTTAAAGACCTGCATTCAGCCATCGAGCCTTATGGTTTCCAGCTGAATAACCGTCCAAATTATAATTACATGATCGCTCATGCAAAGACCAATGACCTGAAAGCTTTACTTGCTTCAATGGGAAATGTTTGGAAGCGCTTAAATCCTAACGAACCATTCGAGTATAATTTTCTTGATGAGGATTTTCAGAAAAATTACCAGGCAGATATGAGGCTTGCATCTATTGTTAAGAATTTTACGGTCATCGCTATCCTGATTTCCTGCCTGGGATTGTTTGGCCTGGCGACTTTCAGTGCAGAACAACGTACAAAAGAAATTGGTGTAAGAAAAGTATTAGGCGCCAGTGTAGGCAATGTGGTTGGATTATTATCAAAAGAATTTTTGAAGCTGGTATTCATCGCCATTGTTATCGCATCCCCGGTCACATGGCTTGTGATGAATAAGTGGTTGCAGGATTTTGCTTACAGGACAAATATCAGTTGGACAGTATTTGTGATCACGGCGATTATCGCAGGCGGCATTGCTTTAGTCACGATAAGTTTTCAATCAGTTAAAGCTGCATTGGCAAATCCAGTGAAGTCGTTGCGAACGGAATAATCAATAATTATTAATTAATAATTACTAATTATTATGTTTAAGAACTATCTGAAAACGGCGTTAAGAAACCTGCTTCGTTATAAAGGTTTTGCCATTATCAATATCTCCAGTCTTACAATTGGTATTATCGGGTGTATGGTGATCGGCCTGTTTGTGTGGGATGAATGGCAGTATGATAAAAAGATACCGGGCGGGGAAAACGTCTATCGCATCTATGAACAACGCAGGAATAACGAGGTAATAACTTATGGCGCACCTGTGGCACCCGCTTATGCAAGTTTTTTGAAACAAACATATGCTGAAGTTGACACTACACTCCGGATCCTGATGTCTATCGATAAATTTCTAATGGAAGTTGGTGAGAACAGGAATTATGAAGACAAAGGTCTCTTCGTTGAATCTTCGTTCTTCAACATTTTCCCATTAAAGTTTATAAGTGGGGATCCTGCCACTGCACTTACAGAACCGGGCACAGTTGTACTGACAGAAGATCTTGCTAAAAGGTATTTTAACAATCAGGATCCGGTCAATAAAACCATTTACATTGATAAGGATACGTTTGCCGTGAAAGGTGTATTAGCAAAATTGCCTGACCATTTTCACCTGGATTTTAATTACCTCATGTCATTGCCCTCTGCCGGTATCCCAAGAGAAAGAATGGAAAGATGGACATGGCATCAGTTCTATACGTATGTAAAATTAAAGCCCGGCGCAAACGTGCAGCTGCTACAGGATAAGTTCCAGGCCCATATGAAGAAGGAGATTTTCCCGACGTTTACACAGGCTGGTTTTACTTTTCTTCCGTTCTTTCAGCGGCTAAAAGATATTCATCTCAAATCCGCTGACTTTATCTATGATAAAGCGGTAAGGGGAAACGAAACTTATGTAAAAGCATTAACCATTATAGCCTTATTTGTTTTAGTTATCGCGTGCTTCAACTTCATCAACCTGGCTACTGCAAGGTCATTCAGAAGGGCAAAAGAAATCGGTGTAAGAAAAGTTGTTGGTGCCGAACGAAAGCAATTGATCATCCAGTTTATCGGTGAAACTATTTTGCTTGCGCTCATTTCAATGGTCATCTCCATTATTGCAACTTTTTTTATCGTTCCGTTACTTAACGGGTTTACAGATAAATCAATTCAGTTCAATCCCTTTACTAACCCTCTTCTCGGGTTAACCATTTTGGGTGCGGGACTTGTGATCGGGATGCTTGCAGGGACTTATCCTGCATTGGTGTTATCAGGTTTTCAGCCGATAAAAGTTTTAAAGAACATGAAGCTGGTCGGTAGTAGGGGCGGAGCATGGCTCAGACAATTCCTGATCGTGGTTCAATTTGCAGTGTCAGTGTTCCTGATCGTTTCCACAACAATAGTTTATAAGCAAACCAAATTTTTGAATCACAAAGACCTTGGTTTTAGTAAGGATCAGGTAGTTTATTTCCAGGTGAGAGGAGACGTAGAAGCAAAGCTGGATGCTTTTAAGGCTGAAATGAAACGTTCTCCAAATATTGTTTCAGTGACTGCAGGCTATGGATTGCCGGGTGATCTGTATGCAGGTGATGGAGTGACAACTATCGGACCTGATGGAGAAAAAGAACGACCGGCAAATGTTTTTATCGGTGATCACGATTATGTAAAAACATTGGGATTAAGAGTTGTCGCAGGTCGCGATTTTTCAAAACAAATGGCTACCGATGTAAGGGAAAGCTTCCTGATCAATGAAACCGCTGTAAAGGAATGGGGATTTGGAACACCGGAGAAAGCGATCGGTCAGAAGATCCTTTGGAATGAGTGGGAGCCCGCTGATACATCAAACCCGGTAAAAAGAGGAAAGGTGATCGGAGTTGTCGAAGATTTCCATTATAAAAATCTTCGGGAAAAGATCACACCTTCTGTTATACATATTTATCCGCAAGTGGTTTTTGCTGTGGCTGTAAAATTGAAAACTGCTGATCTGAAAAATACACTTGGTCATATAAATAATGTATGGAACCGGTTTGCCCCCGGTTATCCCATCGACTACAAATTCATGGATGAGACATATGGAGAAATGTATAAGGCCGAGGGAAAGTTGAGTGACCTTCTTTGGATATTCACGGTGATGGCGATCATCGTTGGTTGTATGGGATTGTTTGGATTAGCTGCTTTCAGTGCAGAGGAAAGAACCAAGGAACTGGGTATAAGAAAAGTATTGGGGGCAAACGCACTTGATATTGTTGGATTACTATCCGGGAGATTTCTTGTGTTAGTTGTAATCGCGTCATTGATTGCTTTCCCGGTTGCATGGTGGAAAATGAATGATTGGTTAAAAGATTTTCCATACAGGGTGAATATCAGCTGGTGGATATTCGGAGGGGCCATTATTGCAGCTTTGGCTATCGCATTGCTGACAATAAGTTTCCAGGCGATAAAAGCAGCCATAGCTAACCCGGTTAAATCTTTACGAACAGAATAAACCAGGATTATGGGATTATTAGGATTATGAGGAAAAGAGAGATAGAGTTATGAGATTGACATCATATTACAAACCAGTGAAGCATTGAAAATTGAATATTTTATCAATCTAAAACACAATACATGAAAAAGTTATTTTTCTTAATTCTTATCTCGACGATCAGCTTTCGTCTCATTGCACAAGACAAAATTCCCTACATGACAAAATCATTAAGTGGTGAGTCTGTAAAATCAACAGAAGTAGAAACATCGGGTGGCAGTATTTCTGTAACTGGTGTCAACTCTGCCGCGGAAACTAAAGTTGAAGTATATGTTTGGTCAAATAGGGGAAGAGATGATCTTTCCAAAGAGGAAATTGAAAAACGGTTGCAACAATACGATTTGAGTGTTACCGTCAGCAATAATAAGTTAACAGCTATTGCAAAACCGAAACACAGGGAGATGGATTGGGATAAAGGATTGAGTATTTCTTTTAAAGTGTTTGTATTGAAAAATGTTTCGACTGATTTGTCAACAAGTGGTGGCAGTATCAGTCTTACCAATTTAACAGGTGATCAGAAATTCAGAACAAGCGGTGGCAGCCTGCATGTGGATAATCTTGGCGGCAAAGTGAACGGAAGAACCTCGGGCGGAAGCATTCATGTTGAAAATTCCAGAGATGACATTGACCTGGAAACAAGTGGCGGCAGCATTGATGCCCGTAACTGCAATGGAAATATTCAGCTGAATACTTCAGGTGGTTCATTGAGTTTGAAAGACCTGAAAGGAAATATAAGGGCAGCTACAAGCGGGGGAAGTGTGAATGGAAGAAATATTAGTGGCGAATTGATCACAGAGACTTCAGGTGGCGGAATTCATCTTTCTGATTTGGCATGCAGTCTTGACGCGTCAACCAGTGCAGGCAGCATCGATATTGAAATGAAAGAACTGGGTAAATATATAAAAGTGTCTAACTCGGGGGGCAGCATTGACCTTAAAATACCAAAAGGAAAAGGTGTTGATCTTGATCTGAGTGGTGGCAGGATCAAAACAGATCAGCTTGGAAATTTTGATGGAAAAATTGAAGATGACAGCTTGTATGGAAAACTAAATGGAGGAGGAGTGCCTGTTAGAGTCAGATCATCAAGTGGAAGGATCAGTCTTGCATTTAATTAGTGAAAGGTGAATGGAAGTAGCAAGTAGTAAGTAATGGATGGTGAATCGAGCT
>JAICPX010000219.1 GCA_025929635.1 Chitinophagaceae bacterium | reverse complement strand
TTTGTAGCCAGCAATATTAACTTCGCCCAAAGATGGACGCGATAACGAAGCAAGAATTCTTAACAGAGTCGTTTTGCCTGCCCCAGTCGGGCCCAGCAGGGCAACAAATTCACCCGGCTGAACTTCAAAGTCCACGCCGCGCAGGATGGTTTTCAAACCGAAGCGCTTGACAAGTTTTTTGACGATGATCATAGTGTCAGGACCAAACACATTCTGAAGAGTGGAGAATTTGAAATTAGTGAGATGATTTGCGTAGAATTACCAACTACCATTTACCGTTACCCCTGATCTTCCATCTCTTCTCTCAACCTTTCCTTCAATTCAGCGCGTCGTTTGCGATATACATCGGAGGGGATCTTCTTAGCATTTTCTTTTAACCAGCTATCGAAATCCTGCAATTCCGGGTTTAGTTCTTTTGAATAAGGTACATGCCGGGTAGAAACACATTCTTCTTCAAAGTCCCGATAAAACTGGAACATATTACCTAACTCATCTGCACCGGGAAAACCAAAACTCCTGTAAACATCAGGTGGAACGTCATTATATCTTACTTCTTCTCCCAGTGCCTTCGATAATGAGGCAGCCATTTCACTGCAAGTCGGTTCGGCTCCTGCAATACCAATTCTTTTTCCGACAAGTGAAGTCCCTTGTTTAAAAATACCATAGGCACATTTACCTATGTCTTCTGATGCAATGCCTGAAAGTCTTTTATCGCCCATGGGAAATGTAATAGCCAATGCTCCATCCTGCCCGCGTTTTGGACCAGCCCCAAAGTAGATCAGGTTTTCCCAATAAAATGAGGCATACAAAAATGTTGTAGGTACGCCATTGTCGATAAAATAATGATCGGCTTCACCCTTGGCATCAAAATGCGGTACTTTATATTTTCCTTGCAGCGTAGGCATACGATTATCGGAAAGGGGAATGAAGTGACGGGTATCTTCGAGAGTCGACCAGATCACATGTTTTAATTTGGCAGCTTTTGCTGCTTCTGCCATATACTTTGCATGCACCATTTCTGTTTCCGGAGAAAAATGAGCCCAGAAAAAAGTAACACAGAAGGCACCATAAGCTCCCTCCATTGCATTTTGTACGCTTGCTTCTTCATCCATGTTCGCTTCAACAATTTCAGCTCCCATCGCCGCAAGAGCAAGTGCATTATCCGATTCAGGATCTCTTGTAACCGCACGAACCGCAAATTCACTTTTCTTATCATTTAAAATTGCACGGGCAAGCCCGCCGCCCTGTGCGCCGGTTGCGCCAAAAATTGTTATTATCTTCTTGTCTGCCATGATTTTGATTTTACCGCAATATAAAACACATCTCCCATTCGGATCTCCTGGCAATTTTTCTATTTCAGGAAATTATTTTTTTCGTACCTTTTTTATCACAGTATTATAATAGTTGCAGACAGGTTTCATCAGGCATATTTCACATAGGGGCGTGGGCCGGCATATATCCCTTCCCAAAAAAGACATCGCCATCCCGGCATCCCAGCTTTTCGGAGGAAGTATCTCTTTTATTTGTCTTTCAATTTGCTTCGGATCAGTGCCTTTTGCAATGCCCAGCCTCGGGGCAACGCGTACAACATGAAGATCAACGATCACTCCTTCGGCAGGCTTACCTGCTTCACGCAAAATGACATTGGCTGATTTACTTCCGATCCCATTTAACCGGGTAAGACCATCATGAGTCAACGGGATATATTTATCATCCCTGATTTCCTGTGCGTTAGCGATCAGCCACTTTGCCTTGTTACCGAAATTCCTCACTTTGCTGATAAATGGATACAAGGTTTCTTCCGTAGCTCCCGATAACGCGTTCATGTTTGGAAATGCTCTAAATAATTCCGGGGCGATCTTATTCACTATATCGTCTGTAGTTTGTGCAGATAAGACAACCATCACAATCAATTGGTAAATATTTTCATACTCAAGTGGATGCTTTGTGTTCTTATATTTCTTTAGCAGTGGTTGTATGGCTTTGGGCCAATCAGTCTTGACAGGCATACCTAAATTTAAGTTATGAATCTACAACAAAACTTTATATCAGGATATTAGATATTGGATACTGAATGCTTGTTGCAGGATTACCAGGCTAGAACGATCCTCTCTAATATCCAGTATCCAGTATCCAGTATCCAGTATCCATTATCCAGCATCCGCCATCGAGTATCCTGCAACAGGATTTTTAACATTTTACTGCCACATATCTTGTAAATATTGCCGTTGTTACACTTTACATTTTTCCTGTTAGTAACAAGCGGTATCATTGGCTGCTTGAAAACTGTATCACGCCATGAACAAAACCAACCTATTGATTATCCTGTGCTTTTTTCTCTTTACTACTGCAAAAAGCCAGACCTCCGACTCCGTCGTTCTGAAGAAAAAATATTTTACACAAAGATTAAATGGTGAGATCACACTCGATGGCATTCCAAATGAAGGCGCCTGGGATGCAGTGGAATGGGGCGGCGATTTTATTCAATGGCAGCCAGGTGAGGGAAAAGACCCGTCGCAGGAAACAAGTTTTAAAATCCTTTACGATAATAATTTTTTATATATCGGTTATCGCTGTCACGATAGATCCCCTGATTCGATCAATAAGTTCATGGGCCGTCGTGATGTTTTTCCCGGCGACTGGGTAGAAATAAATATCGATAGTTACCACGATCAGCGAACAGGTTTTTCTTTTACACTATCTGTTTCAGGTGTACGCAGTGATGAGTTTATTTCGGAAAATGGAAATAACTGGGACGCCAGCTGGAACCCGATATGGTTTGCAAAAACACATATAGATGATAAAGGTTGGACAGGCGAAGTAAAGATCCCGCTGAGTCAATTACGTTATAGCAAAGAAGCGGAAAAAGTTTGGGGTATCCAGGTAACAAGACGGTTGTTCCGTAAAGAAGAACGTTCTACATGGCAGTATATCCCCCAAAAATTAGGCGTGTGGGTAAGCGGATTTGGAGAATTGCATGGATTGAAAGATATTCCGTTCCATCGCCAGGTTGAAATTGCACCTTACGTAGTAGCACAGGCAGAAAAATATAAAAAAGAAGACGGAAATCCATTTGCAACAGGTTTTGATAAAAAATTATCTGCCGGTGTTGATGGAAAAGTTGCAGTTACAAATGACCTGATACTTGATTTTACGATCAATCCTGATTTCGGACAAGTAGAAGCTGATCCTTCACAGGTTCGGATCGATGGTTTTCAAAATTTCTTTGAAGAACGCAGGCCTTTCTTTATTGAGAGCCGGAATATTTTTGATTATTCGCTTACAAACTCTGTTGCAGGTGGTGATTATGATGCAGATCTTTTATTTTATTCAAGACGGATCGGAAGTTCACCTCATGGATATCCAAACACTACGGGTAATGACTATGTAAAAATGCCTTTAAACACATCGATCCTTGGTGCAGCAAAGTTTAGTGGCAAGACAAAAAACGGATTAAGTATCGGCATTCTTGAAAGCATTACAGAAAGAGAAACGGCAACGGTCGATAACAATGGTCAAAGAAGAAAAGAATTGGTTGAGCCGATGACAAATTACTTTGTAACCAGGATTCAAAAAGATATAAAAGCAGGGAATACTGTACTGGGTGCAATTTTTACCGGTGTGAACCGGGAAAAAGGATTAGGTGACCTTCTTCACCGGAATGCTTATTCTGGTGGCGTTGATTTTCTACATTTTTGGAAGAATAGGGCCTACTACTTTCGGGGCAATATCATCTTTAGCCATGTAAACGGAACTAAGGAAGCGATCTATAATACGCAAACTTCTTTTGAACACTTATTCCAACGGTTAAATGCCAAAGAAGTAGAACCCGATAACAACCGGACATCTTTAACCGGAATGGGTGGCACTTTTAAAATTGGGAAAAGTGGTGGCAAAGGAGGTAAAAATGGTGAAGTCCTGCGGTTCGAAACTGGTGTTACTGTGCGTTCGCCGGAATTGGAATTAAATGATATTGGCTTTATGCTCACGTCAAATGAGATCAATCATTTCACCTGGGCAGGTATACGGTGGCCAAGATCATTTTCAATTTTCAGGAATGCAAGCATCAATTATAATCACTGGCTAAGATGGGATTTTGGGGGACAGTTCTTGTATAATGCATTTAATGTAAATGGCCATGTTACTTTTAAGAATAACTGGCAAACCGGCACAGGAACCACCTGGAATCCTTATGATATTTCAAATACTGCTTTGCGTGGTGGTTCTTCATTGCGTCGTCCGGCAGGTATTGGTCAATTTGCCTATATAAGGACTGATTACACGAAAAAAGTGAACGTCAACTTACAGACAAATTTTTTCTGGGGCTTTGACAATACAATCGTTGGCAACAACCTGAACCTTACAGTCACCATTCAGCCGACAAACGCACTGAATATTAATCTTACGGCCGCTTACTCCGATTACTGGCGCCGGCTTGATCAATTTGTAAGCAACGTTACTTACAACAACATGACAAGAACAATTGTCGGTGAAGTAAAACAAAAAACACTCCGTTTTGTAGGAAGACTGAATTATAACATTACTCCTGACCTTACACTTCAATATTATGGTCAGCCATTTATTACAAGACCACGCTACAACAATTTTGGATATGTATCCGACCCATTGGCAAAAAAATATGATGACAGGTTCCATGTGTTTTCTCAGAACGAAATCAGTTATGACAATGTCAACAATCAATACCTGGTCGATGAAACAGGTGATGGTGTTACCGATTACACTTTCAATAAGCCCGATTTCAATTTTGTGCAATTCAGATCCAATCTGGTGGTACGTTGGGAATATAAACCAGGGTCAGAACTATACCTTGTATGGTCACAGGGCAGCACACCCGATGCGTTTGGTGATCTTGACACGCCGCTCACAAAGAGCCTGTTTAGCAATGCATTTGCCGACCAGGCACGAAATATTCTTCTCATAAAATGGACTTATCGTTTTTTAAGATAATACAGGTCGCTGTTATCCAAACCAGACAAAATTCATCTCAAAACAATATAGCCGGATACTAACCAGATTGATTTATTTTTGACATTGAAACGAAATTGTTGCCAGCTGTTAAAACGCTGAAATGGACAAACCTGCGATCGATAAAACCCCGGATACAGAGGTTAGAAAACTTGTCGCCATCATGTTTGCCGATATGATGGGCTTTACTGCAATGATGCAGGAAGATGAGGCCAAAGCAAAGGCGCAAAGAAACCACCAGCAACAAACTCTTGAAACACTTATCCCAAAATATAACGGCACTATTGTTCAATTTTTCGGGGATGGCACATTAAGCATGTTCGACAGCGCTATCGATGCAGTAAAATGTGGCATTGAGATTCAAAAAGAGTTACAGAAAGAACCTAAAGTAAAACTAAGAATAGGGATACATTCCGGTGATGTTGTATATGATACGAAAGGCTTGTATGGGGATTGTGTCAACCTGGCTTCACGCATTGAATCCATTGGAATTCCGGGATCCGTCCTTATTTCTGATAAAGTTTTTGATGAAGTAAAAAATCAAAATGAGATAAAGACCACCCACCTTGGAAAAGTCAGCTTAAAGAATGTAAAACGGCCTGTAGAAATTCATGCTATAAGCAATGAGGGACTTGCCTTACCCACGCCTGTACAAATCGGGGTACGAACGGGCGCAGACAAAAGCATCGCCGTTCTCCCCTTTGTCAACATGAGTGCCGATCCCGAAAATGAATATTTCAGTGATGGTATCTCGGAGGAGATACTTAACTCATTGACTCACGTTGATGGGATACAGGTAACGGCTCGTACCTCTTCATTTTCTTTTAAAGGAAGAAATGAAGATGTAAGGGAGATCGGGAACAAATTAGGTGTATCCAATGTTTTGGAAGGCACAGTCCGCAAGGCAGGAAAAAAGATAAGGATCAATGTGCAATTGATAAGCACTTCCGATGGGTATCATGTTTGGTCGGAAACCTATGACAGCGAGCTTGAAGATATTTTTGAAGTGCAGGATGAAATTGCCAGGAAGATAGTGAAGAGGCTAAAAGAGAATTTTGCGGTTGAGAAGGAAAAAGAAATTGTAATAAAACCTCCGACAGAAAATATTGATGCCTACAATCTATATCTCAAAGGCCGTTATTATCAAAATAAATCTACTCCCGAGAATATTTTAAGTGCGATCAAAACATTTGAAGAGTCGATTGCCCTGGATCCATCATTTGCATTGCCGTATTGCGCATTGTCTTACTGCTATTCATTTCTGGGTTCATCAGGCATCCAGTCTCCAACTGAAGCCTATCCGAAGGCAAAGGATTATACCCTTAAAGCAATCGAGCTTGATCCAAACCATGCAGAATCCCATCTTTCGCTGGCAACAATAAAATTCTATCATAACTGGGATTTTGATGGTGCTGAGGCATCATTGAACAAAGCACATGATCTCGGGTTGAACTCTTCCGTCTTTAACCAGGTACATGGCTGGTTCCTGATCGCAAAAGGAGATTTTGAAAAAGCGATTGAAAAGATCGAGCATGCGCTGACGCTTGATCCTCTTTCCCTGCCATTAATGTGCACGTTGGGTGACGCCTATTCTTTTGCGGGACGTTTCGATGAAGCGCTGGCACAATTTGATAAAATAATTGAGATGGAGCCTAATTTCAGGAGAGCATTTGAAGGAAGAGGAATGACACACCTGGCAATGGGAGAAGCGGAAGAAGCTGTAAAAGACCTGGAACAATATCAAAAGCTTATTGGACATCCTTTGAAAGGGCTTAGCAGTCTTGGTCATGCCTATGCCGCTGCCGGCCTGAAAGAAAAAGCAAGGGAATGTGAAGACAAAATAAAACTGAGACAGGAAAAAGAACCAGGCGTGCTGCTTTACATGGATTACGCTTTTTTATATTCAGGAATGAAAGAATATGATCTCGCTTTTCACTTTCTCAACAAAACTTACGAGCAGCGTTTGGGGATCGCATGTCTCGGCATGATCTATTGCATCAGGTATCCTATGCTTAAGGAATTAAAGTCTGACCCGAGATTCAACGAACTTTTACAAAAGATGGGTTTAAATAATTGATATATTCACTTGCCTCCTGTCCATTGCTCAAACAGTCTTTTTTGTTTTTCGGCTATCTGTCCGGTGTTCTAAAGGTGTGGTGACAAAGGTGTGAATGAAATAACAAACAGGTTTAAAATAATAATTACATAACTTGTAAGCGATGCCTGATGAATGACACAAAATAAAAAGGCTGCCTTTTTAAAATTTTTAAGATAGCCTTTGTCCTTCAAAGTACCCTTTAAAGATCAAAACAAAAATTGCCTATAGTAATTTCCCTATAAGCAATTCTGCATTGTATAAAAAACAATTGACAAAATGTGATAAAACTTTTTTTCAAGTCATTTCTTCAGGCGCATATAATGTTCTTTTTC
>JAICPX010000371.1 GCA_025929635.1 Chitinophagaceae bacterium | reverse complement strand
GTAACAGATCTCAATATCCGGCCCGGCGTCTGCCAGGGGATAAGGAACCGGGAAAAGAGTAACATCGTCAATGGAGAAGCATTTTCCGATACTTGCTCTTAACTGGTAAGTTGAAGTTGATGTAGGATTTGCTACCGGGTTTAAAATATTGGGATCGCTAAGGTTGGCGGTTGGCGTCCATGCAAATTGTAAACCATCAGTAGAGGCAGATAATTGCACGCTATCCCCGGCGCAGAAGGTCGTATCCGGTCTTACGGTTAATGTAACCCGGTCAACGACACGAACCCTTACTGAGTCATCATTGATGCATCCGTTTTCGTCCAGCTGCACTTTATACCACGTGGTTGTTTTAGGATAAACGAGTGGTGTTCCCGTATTTGCCGAAATGATATTATAATTCGGCGACCATGAAAAAACTCCCGACCCGGTCGCTGATAATTGCAACGTATCAATATTGCATATAAGCGTATCACGAAAGGCCAGTGCGATGGGTGGTTTGTCAATGATAATTACATCCTTGTACACCGTATCAACACAACCCTTACTGCTTTGAACGATCAATTGAGCAACCTTTGTCCCGGTTGTTGGATAGCTGTACGCCGGGTGCTGCGATCGCGACGTATCATTCAACATTGTGGTTTCACCAAAATCCCAACGCCAGTTATTTACAGTACCATATACAGTTGTGGTTTGATCCGTAAAAACTGTAGGTTTGTTCACACAAATACCCGATGAGGTAAAATCGGGAAAGAAGCCCGGATATATTCCCAATTGCATGGTTGCAGAATCAGTGCACAATCCTCCCGGATTCACTACAAGTTTTATTGTATAAAGACCCGTATCAGGATAAGTAAATGAAGGACTTTGAAGATTGGAAGTATCGTTATTCATTGACGATACTCCAAAATCCCAATGCCAGGCATAGATCAGGGCAGAAGGGGTGAGGTTCTGAAATGTAGTGGTGAAATCATCACAAAATGTTGCTGATATGGGTAATTCTGCTGCTGCAAAATCACAATCAGCCACTTTGATTTGAAGGTCTTTTCGCTGTGTAGCGATCAGGATCCCATTACGAATCTCATTCACACACACCGTTACCACATAAATTCCGGGTGGGGGTGCAATTCCTGTAATAAGACCGGTATTTGGATTTATGTTTACTGATGTTCCAAGAGGAGCATTCGAACTATACCCTGATGAATAAGGCACCGTGACATAGGGAGGCGTGGCAGGAGGTGCAGGAGCTGTGCAGGTGCCACAAACACCGGCCGTTGATCCGCCACCCGGATACGCACTGCAAAATGAATAAGTCAAATTATCCGATGCATCAGGATCTATTGCACCAAAGTTGTATGAAAAATCTTTTGATGCACATATGATAACCGTATCCTGTGCTGCAAACCTTGCGCTGTTATTTGCCGGCCCTGTTGCTGTGCCGGAAGTGCCAGGTATCTCGGCCGTGTATGTCGCACCGACGGAAGAAGAGTTGATTAAATTATTTATACCAACTATTCTGCAGCAGCGTTGATAGCTTATCAAATAGCCGTTTGCATTCCCAGGCAACGTTACATCAAACTCATAATACCCGACCTGGTAACAGACTTGCGGCGGGTTCGTTATGCATGGATTAGGTGCACCTATTTGTAGCTGGACTGTTTGCGACATTGGAACGGAATTATTAGACCATACCAGCGAATGATTTACCCTGTCAAAGATCCCTATGGCGGCACTTGGATCAAGCTGTGCACCGGTCGAAAAACAATCTCTATATAATTTCAGGGTAACATGGTAAGTATATTGATTGCCGTTCTGACTGGTAAGCGTATAATACATTTCACCACCAGTAATGTGATTTGCTAAGCAAGGTGATGAGAGAATTACGCAAAGTATAGCCAATAATTTTTTCATGCCGGATATAGGTCAGATAGCCATTTCGTTTGAACTTTTCTTAGCCTTGAAATGCCTGATCCAAAGAAATAGTTTCCAGTGGGTCAGACCTGATTTTGAAATTACTAAAATTTTACTGGTTGAACGATTATGATCATGCATTGGTAAAAGACCTTGATAATTAAACGAATGCTGCACCGCTAAAGTTGTTATAGATAAAAGAAAAATCCCCATGATGTGGGGATTTACAGATAGATCTGAAATTATTACCTGATCAGCGTTACTGTCCCTTTCTTAAAATGAACCCTACCTATGATATCGGTTGCTCTTACCATCCAGATAAATGTCCCTGTGTTTTGTTTTATCCCATTTATTGTTCCGTCCCAGCCTTGCCCGTCATTCACATTATTGCTGTAAATAAGCTTTCCCCAGCGATTGTATACCCTGAAGTAATCGATGGTTTGCATTCCTACATAGATCGGTCTGAATACATCATTTCGCCCATCGCCATTTGGAGTAAAGCCGCTCGGAACAAAAATTTCCGGTCCTGTTTTATAAACCCTGATCGTAATGCTTGCCGTATCAATGCAACCCGCCTGGTCTGCAACAGTGACCACATAAGTGACATATTCAGGATTTCCATCAAGCATGGCAACCGGCCCTTGAATATTGGGATTATTTAACCCGGTAGCAGGTGACCATTGGTAAGAGACGCCGCCTGTTGCTTTTAATTGCAGAGGCAGGCTGGCAATGATCGATGTATCATTGCCTGCAAATGCATTTACTTTTGGCAACACTGTTACTGTAACGGTATCATAAGATGGTTTAGGACACCCTGTTGAAGGATCAGTCGCACTCAAGATATACGAAGTAGTATTTGTTGGTGTAGCGACCGGGTTTAGCAGGCCCGGATCATTGAGACTGTTTGCATTTGACCAGGTAAACGACGAACCGTTTGTTTGTGCATTCAATTGAGTTGATGAATTATAACAAATCACAACATCACTGCCGGCATTAACAGTGGGTCGTGGGACAACAGTTATCATAACATCTTCAGTGGCTACGCAATTTCCAATACGAGAAATAAGCTGGTAAGTTGTCGTACCCGAAGGTGTTGCTATCGGAAATAAAATGTTTGGATTACTTAATGTCGGGTCTGGTAGCCACGAATATTGCAAACCATCTGTATTGGCCGACAATTGCACGGGATCATTGGCACAAATAGAAGTATCATTGCTAGCCGTAAGATTCACCGCATTAACAACTCTGACTCTTACGGTATCTGTATTCCGGCAACCATTTTCATTAAACTCGACCGTGTACGTCGTTGTGGTAGCCGGCCATACCGACGGTGATACCGACGTAGCGTTGGTGATATTGTAATTTGGTGTCCACGAAATAGCACCGATTGAACCATTCGCACTTAATTGAATTGTATCATTACAGATCAGTGTATCCTTGAATGCCATGGTGATCGCAGGCTTATCAATAATGTCAACAGTACTGTAAACGGTATCCCGGCATCCTTTGGAGCTGCCAACGATCAGCTCGGCCGTATAACTTCCGATTGCATTGTAGGTGTACTGCGGGTTTTGCTGTCGGGATGTGTCATTTGAAAGGGAATTGACACCAAAATCATATCGCCAAAAATTGATCGTCCCATAGGTAGCGGTGGTCAGATCGGTAAATTGAATCGGTGTATTGACACAGACTCCTGCATGATCAAAATCGGGGAAGAATCCAGGGAATACTCTTACCTGCGCGGTGGTGGAATCGGAACAGGGTTGATTCCTGTTAGCAACAACCTTCACCACATAGACTCCCGTATCGGGATAAGTATAACTTGGGGATGCAGAACGGGAAGTATCTGCAAGAGTTGTCAGGTCGCCAAAGTCCCAAAAATAATTATTGATCAGTGGGCTGGGGGAAAGATTGTTAAATGCTACGGTGTAATCATTACAATTTATGTATCCATTAGGTTCTAAAGAAACGGAAGCAAGGTCACAATCGGAAACACGTATATGAAGATCCTTTCGCTGGGTGGCAATTAACTCTCCCTGCCGCCATTCGCTGACACAAACCGTTACCACATACAAACCAGCAGCGGGAGCAGTTCCACTCATTACACCAGTGATCGGATTTATCGTTACGCCCGCATCCATCGGGCTTGAACCACTGTATGGAAAATTGTACCCAACCGTGGTGTAGGGAGGAGGGAGTGGCGGGTTTGGTGCGTTATTTCCTGGTGAAGTTGAATAGGCAGAGCAAAAAGTGTATGACAAAGAATCAGCATCCGCATCAACGGCGTTGAAGCTGTATTGGAAAGGATACCCTGAGCATATAATAACGGTATCCTGTCCTACAAATCTTGCGCTGTTATTAACGGGACCGGAAGGCAATGGGAAAAAACCAGGTATTTCGGCTGTATAAGTAGAACCATAGTTTGCCGATGGCGCTGTTACGTTAGTTATACCTGCCAATCTGCAGCATCGTTGAAAAGATATAATATAACCGTTTAGTGAAGCAGGAATTGTTACCTGGAAAGTGTACAATGCAATTGTAAAAGAAACAGTAGGTGGTGCAATGATACATGGATTCGGACTCCCCAGCGTAAGTGAATACGCTTGTGTTTGAGATACAGTTCCGCTCCAGGCAAGGAAGTTCGTTCCTTTTTCATAAATACCGATGTTTTGAGTAGGCTCCAGTCCCGGACCGGTACTTGCTATGTCACGAAAGAGCTTTAAGGTAATTGAATAGGTATAAAGATTCCCTGATTGACTCACAAAAGTATAATACATTTCGCCGCCTGAAATGTGAGCTGCATAAGTAGGTATAAGCGATGATAAAACAACAAAGATGCTTAGGAGCTTTTTCTTCATTTTTCTCAGGCTGACTTAGTTTTCATTCGACAAAAATTCCGCTAGTATCCGGTTGGCTGTTTCTGGCTCTTCAATCATTCCCATATGGCCGGATTTTTTCAAGACGTGAATGTAAGATTTTTCAGGGAGATAGCATTGTTTTAGGACGTCGTTTAGTGGGAT
>JAICPX010000266.1 GCA_025929635.1 Chitinophagaceae bacterium | reverse complement strand
TTTTATGGCGAAGACAAATAAGAGATCAGATTGCCCTGTTAGTTGTTCGCTTGATATATGGGGAGACAAATGGTCTTTGTTGATTATCAGGGACCTTATGTTTGTAAAAGAATGCACTTACGGCGATTTGTTAAAATCACCCGAAGGAATAGCTACCAATATATTAGCGTCGAGGTTGCAAGCGCTGGAAGAAAACAAGATCATCGAAAGATTAGAACATCCGGATAGCAAAGCAAAAGTGCTGTACAGGTTAACCAAAAAAGGGATAGACTTACTTCCGATAATAATTGAAATAAATTTATGGGCTGAAAAATATTTTTCAATTCCTGCCGATAGAAAAGCAATGCTGAAAGAGGTTAAAAAGGATAAGAGTGGGTTTATTAAAGCAGCAATGAAGGAATTGGAAAAATCCTCGTGATTTACAGATATTTCTGAATTGTCTAGGACTGTAAGAGCGTAACTCCTAATGATACCTTGAAAAACTGACTTTAACTGGTAAATAGCTTCCAAAAGTGCCCAAATTTGGTTCGACCTTTTGTCCACTTGTTCTAATTTATTCCATCCATTAAACGTTTTTTGAAAAAATTACTGGTTCATAGCTTCGTAGTTCACAGAAATTAATAATCCTTTAATATTAAAAAGTGATTCCTTACTAATAAATTCTCCTAATGCCTTTAAATCCTGCATGAACAGGTTCGACATTTGTCCAGTCTTCGAGGGCTTAAGAAAATCCTATCCAAATTTGATGTTTGCCAGTAACGGTTTTAGGCTGTAAAGGAGGGCTAAATCTTCTCCATATTGGTTCGATAATTCTCCAATGTGGGGCACAAAGACCCTCAGCGATAGCTGGGGTTTTTTTATTTGATCATTTGATAGCGCAACGATTATACTGTCAACAAACTACACCCTCTCAAATCACTCCCATCCATTCTTCCCAACACTTCGAAACTACCATCAGGATATAACTTACCAATATCATCGGTTGCTATAAACGAACAACTATAAACATTGGCAAGATCAATGATGTTGATGGCTCCCATCAATGCTGTGAGTGGTGAGTGATGAGTGGTGAGTTGATGTCTATCGACTATCGACTCCCGACCATTGACTGCTAAAGGATCTTCTTCCTCTCTTACCATCACCCTCATCCATGGCGGGCAATGAAATATTCCATCTTTTACTGCATAAGCTTGTGAAAGCAACTCGGTCATTCCATATTCTGAGTGTATTTCATTTTTGCGAAATGCTTTTTTCAGCCTTTCATGGACTTCCATTCTCGTCAACTCCTCCCTCCTCCCCTTCATGCCGCCGGTCTCCATGACTGTTGTATTATTTAATTCCATTGGAAATTGCTCAGCAAAGTCCAGCAGGGCATAAGTAACCCCTATCAATAATGTTTTTTGTTTCGCTTTCTCAAGTATTCCTACTGTTTGATTTAAGTTTTCAAGATCATTTAAATAAAAACCACCCTGTGGATGATTGGTTTGTTCAATCAACCTTTCAACCATAAAGACAAGCGAGGAATTTTCTCTTTCGAGATATGATGGCAGCAAACCCAGCACACACCATTGCGTTATTTGGCCATAAACATTAATAAAACCCCTGGTAAAACTTTCTACATAAAGCGATACATCTTTTACATGGTGATGACTATTGGTAGTCTGTGTCGTGCCACTGCTCTCAAATATTGCTTCTGCATTAAACTTTCCGGTTTTTATTTCGTCTGTTTTAAAAAAGCTGATAGGTAAAAAAGGGATGTTTTCCAATGCATCGACTTTTACCGGCTTTATTCCAAGAGTATCGACATAAGAATGGTAAACCGGGTTGGAGGCATATTGAAATCGAAATATTTCCAGGGCAATTTCACGGAAACTACCCGCTGTAACTGAAAATATTTTATCACGCCATTCACAGCTCATTAAAGGCAGGTATCGGTTTTAATCTTAAATTTGTTTACAACTAAACACAAAATATGAAGACTTGGGTATCAGTTCTTGCCATTATCGCATTTGTAGTCATTGCCTGTGGCAAAGATAGGTTCCAGACCGTACCTCAATTAAAGCTAAAATCAAGAAGCACCGAAGTAGTTCCATTGAATGGTACGTTAACGTTGAATATTGAGTTTACCGACAAAGAAGGCGATGTTCGTGACTCATTGCTTGTGGTGCGAGAAAGGCTGAATGTGAAGGGCAGGACACAATTACCTGCCAGCCCATACGGCATCCCCGATTTTCCACATACAGATAAAGGTGAATTTGAACTATCTCTTAATTACCAGTTCGGCCTTGTTTTCGGATTGTCGCCGATCCCAATCCCCGGAACCAACCCGGCAAGGAGAGAAGTCGATACATTACGGCTGAAAATAGTGGCAAGAGATGCCGCCGGTAACAAAAGCGATACGCTGGTCGTCGATAATGTTTATGTAACCCGTTGACAGGTTGAATAGCTTTCTCAAAAAAATCTTTGACCTCTTCCTGTTTACCAGCTTGTTTGTTTCATGCTGTGCTGTTGTAATGGTGTACCAAACATATGCATTGATAATCGATAAACCTGTTAATTATTATTTTGCGGCATTTGTTTTTTTCTCTACCGTTTGCAGTTATAATTTTCACTGGGCATTGACGCCGCATATGCTGGCGCCATCACATCGCCTGCAATGGGATGAAAGACATAAAAGTTATCATTATCTATTATCGATTGCCGGTCTTATCGGAGCCGTTGTTTGTTTCTTCTTCTTGGCGGAGCACTGGTTTTATATTGGTATTGCCGCTGTTCTTACTTTTTTATATTCTGCCCCAAAGATCTCTTTTCCTCCTTTTCAATGGTTGAAAAAGATCGCTGTCGGGAAAACAATATTTCTTGCCATGGCATGGACCTATGTCACTGCCATACTTCCTGTTTTAATTGAAGAAAATTCAATTTCAACCACTGTAATATTGTTTCCCATTAGCCAGTTCTTTCTCATTTATGCCATTTGCATTCTCTTTGATCTCCGTGACCGTGAAGATGATAAAGCAGAAGGGATCCGCAGTATGATCACCTATTTTGATGAAAAAGGAATCGATATCCTGTTTTCCCTTTCCATCATGATATTTATTGTACTTGTCTTTTTCCTGAGCAATGATGGGATGGGTTGGGGCCACATTATTTTATTGTTAGTGCCGGCAATCATCCTTATCCCGTTATATCCATACGCGAAAAGAAATTTTTCTGATTACCTCTATTATTTTGTCCTCGATGGGTTAATGATGTTCTCCGGTTTATTGTTATGGCTGGTGAACAGGTTTTAATTACTTTTGAAAATCATAAACGACACTATGGCAAAGACCAAAAGCAAATCAACAAAGTCGATCCTTACGGATGATTCATTTTCATTTTTTAAGGGCTATATCAACAATGCATCACCGGTTGGTTTTGAAAGCAGCGGGCAAAAATTGTGGCTTAACTATATCAAACCTTTTATCGACAGCAGTTTCACCGATCCTTACGGCACGGCAGTTGGCGTCATAAACCCAAATGCGCCTTTTAAAGTTGTACTTGAAGCACATGCCGATGAGATCAGCTGGTTTGTAAATTATGTGAACCCGGAAGGGCTTTTATATTTAAAACGAAACGGGGGTGTTGACGTGCAGGTCGCCCTGGCCCAGCGTGTGATCATTCATGGAAAAAAAGGCCCGGTAAAAGCTGTATTCGGCTGGCCGGCGATCCATACAAGATTGAACAATCCTGATCATAAAGAACCAACACCAAAACTTGATAATGTTTTTTTGGATTGCGGTGCAAGAAACAGGAAAGAAGTTGAAGAGCTTGGTGTTCACATCGGCGCTGTCGTTACGTACAATGATGGATTTGACGAACTCGCCAATGATTACTATATCGGCCGTGCATTTGATAACCGTGTTGGAGGTTATATGATTGCCGAGGTGGCAAGACTTTTGAAAGAGAATAAAAAGAAACTACCGTATAGCTTATATGTTGTCAATGCAGTCCAGGAAGAGATTGGTTTACGCGGGGCCGAAATGATCGCAAGAAGAATAAAACCCGATGTGGCGATCGTAACTGATGTAACCCATGATACCACAACTCCGATGATCAGTAAACACGTTGAAGGCGAAGTTGCCTGTGGCAAAGGTCCATCACTCGCCTATGCTCCCGCTGTTCATAACAAACTGCTGAATTTTGTTGAAGAGATCGGAAAGAAAAAGAAAATACCGGTGCAATGGAGAGCATTGAGCAGAAGCACCGGTACCGATACTGATTCATTTGCTTATTCCAATGATGGATGTCCTTCGGTTTTAATATCAATTCCTTTACGATACATGCACACAACGGTGGAAATGTTGCACAGGGATGATATTGAAAACACAATTAAACTGATGTATGAAACCTTGCTGGCATTAACACCAAAGACAAATCTTAGTTATTTTGAGAAGTAGCTCCTTTCACCTGGTCTTCATTCCGGCGGGTGCAATCAAAAACAATATTGTAGGCAACATCTTTGAGATAAAGGATCTTTTCATCGATACCGAAATAACTCACCCTGGTTTCCATTAATTTAACGAACCAGTTTTCGACATCATTATCGGCACAGGTGGCCAGCGTTGTATCAAGCAATATGAACTTGATGGTGGGTCCTTTAATAATGTACTTACCGCTTAGCCTGTTACAGCCTACATAGGCATTGAACAATGTATCGCCATAAAATTCGATATAGGCATGGCTGAATGAATCAGGAACTGCCTTTGCCTGCCTCCTCATAACATTGATCGACCATTTACCATTGAATTTCGGACTATGATCGGGCATGACATAACCGATCTCCGTTTCATAATATACAACAGAGTCTTTTCGAACACTATCACCCACTACTTCAAAGATCTTTGGCCCTTTTACTTCAGGTTGCGCTTTTTTATTTTTCGATTTCTGCGCCAAAGCAGGAGATTGAAAAATAAACACAGTCATCAATAATATGATAAATGAGAACCGCATGATCTTCGTTTATTTAATATGGAATTCCAGAGGGAGGGAAAGGGTAAATTTAATCTATTCTTTTCTACTTCACCAGCCAATTCTCTCTCCAAATTTCCCCAGCCCGAAGTGTTGATTCAGCTGAAGGTTCAACCCCAGTTGATTGTAGCCCGTATTGTTTTGATAATGAGTCCTTGCATACCGTACCTGTAGTTTTTTTACGATCAATCCTGCTCCCACCGAAAATCCATTCAACCCGTTGGTGGTATTATTGATGTTCAACTCCTGGCGGCGAAGATGGTTGTAACCGATCGTGATCTCAAGTTGAGGCACAGGAAAAACCTGCGACGCAAACACAAAATGACGGAAGAGCTTATCAAAGGTAAATTTACCAGTCTTACTTACCCCAAAATTCTCATTGTCGAATAGCGTGTCGTTATACCTGATATCGAATTGATGAAGATGGTGAGCGGTAATTGAAAAAGATATGGGAGCATTCTTTAATTTCTTCGTTAAGCCGGCTTGCAGATCAAATGGTAATTCTTCGGGCTCAGTACCCGCGTACTTTTTTAATTGGTAACCCATGTTCTTTGCAACAACCGATGCTGAAAAAAGATTTGCCGTATCAGCATATAAAACACCAATATCCAGCGCAATTCCATTTGAGCGATAAATTCCATAATCAGAAGAAATAAATTTCATTGCAGCCCCATAATTCCACCTTTGCAGGTAACTGCGTGAAGCTGACAATTGCATCACCCAATCAGTTGGTGTGATCTGTCCAAGTATGTTTCCTGTGGCGTCAGTTTCAGCGATCTTTCCATAATCAAAATAGGTAAGTCCCCACCCAACGTTTGTTTTTAATTTCTCATGATGATAGGCAAATGACAAATGATACGCGTTTATTCCCGCATAAAAATTATTGAATACCGCGTTCATTTGCGTATGCATTTCTTTTTTTAGTAAGGCAGGATTATTGAAGGCTAACCCAACGTCATTCGATGTCACCGATACATTCACACTGCCTAATGCAGTTAATTGCGGTGCTCCGGGAAGCTTCAAAAAATTGAAGACAGAGCTGCCGCCGATGGTTTGTCCAAAAAGCCATGGCGAAATAAATATTGATGATATCAGGAATGCAACCCGCAAGTGGCTAAGTTGAGGAATCCTGGCGTATAAAAGAAATTCCCCCGGAGAGACCGGGGGAAGATCTATTTAAACCCTTAAAACAACCAACATGGAGAAATTTGTATATATTCTAATAACACAAAACACCCATGAAGGTTGCCTGTCAACAAAAATTTTTATTCCAATGCCTGCTCCAGCACCTGGTTCATGCTTTTAACATAGCGGAATTTTAACCCTTTAATGAAATCCGGGTCGATCTCATCCACGTCCTTTTCATTTTGAGAACAAAGGATCACTTCTTTGATACCTGCCCGTTTTGCCG
>JAICPX010000069.1 GCA_025929635.1 Chitinophagaceae bacterium | reverse complement strand
TGGTTGATGAAAATGCAAATGGTGTTCGTTTTTGCAATAGTTGCTGTGAGTTTACGTAATGCCTGGCTCATCAATCTTGCGTGTAATCCCATTTTACTATCACCCATTTCACCCTCCAATTCACTTTTTGGAACCAATGCAGCCACCGAATCGATCACCACAACATCCAAAGCGCCGGAAAGGATCAGGCGATCGGCGATCTCCAATGCCTGTTCGCCATAGTCCGGCTGCGAGATTAAAAGATTGTCAACATCAACACCCAGCTTCTGTGCATAGCTGCTGTCAAAGGCATGCTCAGCATCGATGATCGCACACATTCCGCCTTTCCTTTGCGCTTCAGCGATCACATGTGATGCAATAGTTGTTTTACACGAAGACTCAGGACCATATATATACACTACACGGCCACGATGCAATCAGCCAATGCCAAGTGCTGTATCCAGGCCGATGGATCCTGTCGATACAATTTCCTGTATTTGTTCGGCCCTTTCATTCATCATCATTACGCTGCCCTTACCAAAATCTTTTTCGATCTTGTCTATTGTCAGCTTCAATGCCTTTAATTTTTCATTGTTGGTTGACATATCTGTAGTTTTTTCTTTTGCTTTTGCCATGGATCAAAGTTAGGTTTTCAGTGGGGCGGGGGTTAAAAAGTTATTCAGAAACGAAGCTAAGTATTTTAGTAAATAGAAACTAATTTATTTGGATGTTTTTTTAAAAATCACACTTTTGGGGTACATGACAAGAAGAAAATTCGTTCGAAATCCCCGAAAAAAAATCCCGATATTTGCTGTCCAAAAACTTTTGAACTATGAAGTATATTTTTTCCCTGCTGGTTGCTTTAGCTGCAATGGTTATTGTAAATGCCCAGGATGCCGAATCCGCAAAACCAGGCGTTACTTATGGCAAATATTCTGAAGAAGGCGTTAAGCCAATAAGCGTTAATGATCTTGAGAAAAAGATGTCCGACAATAAGTTTGATGGAAAGATCCAGGGTAAGGTGGTGGAAGTATGCCAGGCAATGGGATGCTGGGCAAAATTGAAAAAGGAAGACGGGTCAACGGTAATGATAAAAGTAAAAGACCATGAATTTGCGATGCCTATGGATATTGTAGGCCGAACTGTCGTAGTAGAAGGTAAAGCGGAATTAAAAGAAACGTCGGTGGAAATGCTTAAACATTATGCTGAAGACGCAGGCAAGAGCAAAGAAGAGATTGAAAAAATAAAAGATCCCAGGAAAGAAGTCATTATGACGATCAAGGGCGTAAAAGTGGTAGAATAAAGATTCTCTCAATGATACAAGGCCTCCCCACGGAGGCTTTTTTTATTGCCATAGTTTTTGCAAAAATTGCTGAAGTCCATAAATACTCATCCAGCTCATAACAATAACAACCGACCAACCTATTACCTGCATCCAAACCGGGTGTTTGTAATCCTTCATTATTGAGGATTTGGTCGCGGCAACAAGAATTACGGCCAGTGCAATCGGTAAAATAATTCCATTGGCTGCACCTGCAAACACAAGAAGCTTTACCGGGTTGCCGATGCTCACAAAAATTATTGTTGATGCAATAATGAATAAGCTGATGGTTATCTTTTCATTTTTTGAAACAATGGGATGTAATGTTTTCCAGAATGAAACAGAAGTAAATGATGCACCCACAACCGATGTAATTGCCGCGATCCAGATCACAACGCCAAAGAACTTATAACCCAACCCTCCTGCTGCTGATTGAAAAACCGATGCTGCGGGATTATCAATGGCAAGTTTCACCCCTCCCCAAACAACTCCGAGTGCAGCAAGAAACAAAACATAACGCATAATTGATGTGATAAGGATCCCGCTTACTGCGCTATTGGTAACCGTCTTTACATTCTCTTTTCCTTTTATGCCCGCATCCAGTAATCGATGGGCCCCGGCAAAGGAAATATAACCACCCACTGTTCCTCCAACAAGGGTCACGATTTTCATCATATCAATCTCCTCCGGCCAGATAGTTCTGTACAATGCCTGTCCAACCGGGGGATGGGAAACGATAGCGATGTAAACAGTAAGGCCGATCATGATTATTCCTAACCATTTTGCAAATCCATCGATCAGCCTGCCTGCTTCTTTGTACCAAAAGACTCCGAGGGCAATCATACAACTGATAATAGCTCCATATTCAACTTTCATCCCGGTTATTACATTCATGCCAAGACCGCAGCCGGCAATATTGCCGATGTTGAATATCAATCCGCCAAATGCGATCAGGAAAGCAAGAAAGAAACCAAGACCCGGAAAGACTTTATTGGCAATATCCTGTGCCCTGTTTTCACTCACAGTTACGATGCGCCAGATATTTATTTGGGTTCCGATATCCAATAACACCGAGATCAATATCACAAATCCAAAACTGGTAAGCAGTTGTCCAGTGAATAAAGATGTTTGAGTGAGGAAACCGGGGCCAATTGCGGAGGTGGCCATGAGGAAGGCGGCGCCCAATATTGCAGAGTTTTTCTTCATGGTTTATCGTGAATTGTCAATGGTCAACGGTGAATAGACCCCTGCTGGTTGTACATTGCCTATTGCCGAGTGACCATTCACCCTTGACGGTCACCTGGCCCTGATCTCAACTCCCTCGGCCACCAATGCATTATGAACTGCCTTTGCAAACTCTATTGCGTGTTCACCATCACCATGTATACAAACTGTTTCAGCGATTATAGGAATTTTCTTTCCCGTGATTGAAGTTACCGTTCCTTCTTTAACCATTTGCAGTACCTGCGCCACAGCTTTGCCTGTATCTTCTATCAGTGCGCCGGGTTTTGTGCGGGATGTCAGGCTTCCATCATCCTTGTAAGTGCGGTCTGCAAAAACTTCATTTGCTGTTTTTACACCAAGGTGCTTTCCTTCTTTAACAAGGTAGCTGCCACTCAAGCCATACAAAATATATTTAGGGTTAGTATCTAATATTGCCAATGCCACAAACGGGGCCAATGCCTTGTCTCTCGCTGCCATATTGTATAATGCACCATGTGGTTTTACATGATGAACCGGGACATCATTCTCTTCTGCGATCTTTTCGAGATAATTGATCTGCTTTACGATCATTTCATATATCTCCCCGGGATGAAGCAGCATGTCTGTTCTTCCAAAATTGGGTTTATCAGGATAAGAGGGATGTGCGCCAATTGCGACATTATATTTTTTACAAAGCTGAACTGTTTGTTTCATTGAGTTTTCATCGCCGGCATGATAACCACAGGCAATATTGGCTGAAGAAATATAGGGCATGATCGCTCCATCGTTACCAACCCCCTCACCCAGATCACAATTGATATCAATCGTTTTCATTTCTGATTTCATGGGTATAGTTTTCAAGTCTCAATTTACAGGCATTTTGCAGTTGAAGCAAATGCTGCTGTTGCTTTATTAATAAAGTTTCTGCTGTCTGGTGATCAGTGAATTTAAAATGTATTTCTTCGCCCGTCTTCAACTGTGAAAGTCTTGATAAATGAACCGAAATGACATTACCTAATCGCGGATAACCCCCTGTTGTCTGGTGATCTGCCATTAAAATGATGAGTTGCCCATCAGGCAGTAATTGTATGGTACCAAAACTTACGGCTGAAGAGATCAATTCAGTTTTTCCTGAAGCCTGTAAAGGCTCGCTCGCAAGCCGGAAACCCATGCGGTCAGAATTGTGAGAAATAAAAAACGGGTTCTTCAAAAATTTCTTTTTTGAAAGATCATCGAGCCAATTCCATTCGCTTCCTTCAATGACTAAAATCTCTTTTGGAAGATCAACTCCAATGTACTCATTTACCTGCCAGGGTAACACTCTGAATGCTTCCTCTCTTAAGTTAAGATCATGCTGTCCCTCGTTTAACTCAATCACATCATCTTTTAATAACCTTCTTCCGTAGAATCCGCCAGCCTCCGCTTTCAGGTTAGTACTGAGACTATTTAACCATTTTTTCAAGTGGAGGCCGCCTTTGACTGCGAGATAACATTGGCTTTTATTTTTCGGCGACTGAAATTGGAGCGTTTCATTTTTATTCACAAAAACAGGTTTGTTGATAGGAACCGGTTTTCTGTTGACTGTTGCATTGAAATCGGCGCCTGTGATCGCAATTATCGCCGGTTCCTCAAATAAAATTGAAGGACCTGGAAAATGAATTTCAATCACCGCTTCATTCACATCATTACCAACCAGGCAATTTGCAACCGACGCAGCATATTTGTCCATACAGCCGGTGGGATTAATTCCAAACTGCTGATAGCCGAAGCGGCCCAGATCCTGTATGCTGTCAAGCATCCCAGCTTTTAATATTTTCAAACTCATGTGCTTCTCCGAAGGAGTCCTTTGGACACCCTTATCCCACTCCTGGCGGAGAGGGAGGATTATTTTTTAAATAATTGAATTCATCAGTCGTTATTGAATGAAATTTTACATGGTCACCTGATTTAAACAACACAGGGTTTACTTTTTCCTTATTGAATAATTTCAGAGGTGTTCTTCCTATTATTTGCCATCCACCGGGCGATTTAAAAGGATAGATCCCGGTTTGTCTTCCTGCAATGCCAATACTGCCTGGCTCAACAGGTGTCGGTTGTTGTTTGCGTGGGGATGAGATTTTTTCATTTACAAGACCCATATACGCAAAACCCGGGAGAAACCCAAGCATGTAAACACGGTAAATGGCCGAGGAATGCAAATGAATTATTTCTTCAATTGCGATCTCATTTTTTGTGGCAATAAAATCAAGATCAGTTCCGAATTCCTTATCATAACATACAGGAAGATTGATCAATAGTTGCGGATCCCCGGTCTCGATATTTTGATTTGACATGTATTTTTTTAAGCTTTCGCGAACCCATTCAAATACCGTTAAGTTTTGATCGTCTATCTGATTTCTGATAAAAAATACATCATAAAAGACCGTTAGCGAACAATAGGCCGGTACGGCTTCGATCATTCCCGGGATAGGATCATTCTGCAATTGATAAAAAACAGAATGTACCAGCTTATTAATTTGTTCATCGATAATATTGCCAAAATCAATGACAATTGCATTATCGCCTAAAGGAGCAAATCGATATGGAGGTAATGGGTCCACTAAAGGCGTCAAATTAGAAAATTATTAGTTATTGCCGGTACTTGTTTTTTAACTTTGTCGCCAGATGTCGCAGCTTAACTGGAATGATACCGTGAATTTGGTTTCGAAGCTTAGTTTCCGCCGTAGCTGGAATGGCCTTAAAGTATTAAGCAGCTATTATATCAGCAAATGGTTCAAAAACCCGGTTCAATGGGGTTTACCCATCTCTATTTCATTTGAGCCAACTACTTCCTGCAATCTTCGTTGTCCTGAATGCCCAAGTGGTTTACGGGCTTTTACAAGACCGACCGGTATGTTGCAGAAAGATTTTTTTAAGGAAACTATTGACCAGCTTCATAAAGAACTTTTGTATCTCGTTTTTTATTTCCAGGGAGAACCTTATCTCAATCCGCAATTTTTAGAAATGGTGAAATACGCTTCATCAAAAAGAATTTATACCGCTACTTCAACCAATGCACATTATTTGAACGACGATAATGCGAAAAGAACGATAGAAAGCGGGTTGGACCGGCTTATAATTTCGATTGATGGCACTACCCAGGAAGTTTACCAGCAATACCGGGTGGGAGGTCACCTCGATAAAGTGTTAGAAGGAACAAGGAATGTGGTTAAGTGGAAAAAAGAAATGAAAAGTAAGACGCCTTTTATCGTTTTTCAATTTTTAGTGGTAAAACCAAATGAACATCAGATTGAAGAGGTAAAAAAGCTGGCAACAGAGATCGGGGTTGATGATGTATGGTTCAAAACAGCACAGGTATACGATTATGAGCACGATCCAAATAAATTAATTCCTACGATGGATAAATTCAGCCGTTACAAAAAAACGGGAAACGGCTATGAATTCAAAGGCAAGCTTGCCAATCATTGCTGGCGTTTATGGCATGACCCGGTAATTACGTGGGATGGACTGGTTGCTCCCTGCTGTTTTGATAAAGATGCGCAGCACAAACTTGGTGACCTGAAACAAAGATCATTTAAAGAGATCTGGGAAAACGGTGAATACAGGAAATTCCGTACTGCTATTTTAAAAGGCAGAAAAAATATTGATATATGCTCCAATTGTAGTGAAGGAACTAAGGTTTGGGAGAAAACATAGTTAGATAAAATGACTTTTCTCATTGTGAGAATAACGAATGGGAATCGAATAAACCCTATTGTTTCAATTGGCCAAAGTACAAATACTGTGTGGAATTATATCCCCATTGGTATGAATGCTTACATTTTCTTTATTTCATTATAAAGACTCGTATAAAATGAAATAAAACCTTCCCAAAAGTTGCGGAGTGATTCGGATATAATTTTCATGGTGGCGTATTTAAGGTTATCTGAACATAAAATTATACAAAGTGTTCCTTTCCTAACTAAATCATACCTACCACTTTCGTAGTATTTTTTTCCACCGTGGTGAATTTAAGTTTAACGAAAAAATATTTCGGCCAGATTTTTGAATTTCTTTAAGAAAATTGCCGCACTATGGGAATAGATAAAGATATTAAGCAGGCAAAGTTTCGAAACAATCAAAACAAAGCAATGGTGAACATTATGTTCACTCATGCCTGGATGCTTGACCACATCAAGAGTTTTGTAAAGACAGAGAATATTACCCCACAGCAATACAATATACTCAGGATATTGAGAAGTGCAGGGGAACCTCTCTCAACACTTCAGCTGCGTGAAAGAATGCTCGATAAGATGAGCGACACCAGCCGGATCGTTGAACGCATGGTAGCCAAAGGGCTTGTTCAAAAGGCTGTTTCCGAAAAGGACAAGCGTATGGTTGACGTCGTCCTTACACCCCAGGGAATGGAACTGTTGGAAAATCTTGATAGAAGAAATGAAGATTTGGACGCGGTGGTCAATCACCTTTCAGATGACGAGCTCGAAACTTTAAACAATCTTTTGGATAAGCTTCGCAATAATCATTAGTGTATCTTCGCTTTGAACTGACCCAACATTCAAAGCATGAAGATACCGAACCGGAGCAGTATCCTGTTGATGCTCCTTATTGCATTAACCTCACACTTGATCGCCCAGCCTGTATCCAAACCAGAGTTTCGTGGTGTTTGGATCGCTTCCGTTGACAATATCGACTGGCCCATAAAAGGAATGGTGAACCCGGACAGTCAAAGGACCGAGTTTGTCAGGCAACTCGACATGCATAAAAATAATGGTATGAATGCCGTTATTGTGCAGGTGAGACCGGCAGCCGACGCCTTTTATCCTTCCCCTTTTGAACCCTGGAGCCAGTGGCTTACAGGAGTGCAGGGTCAGCCACCCTCTCCCTATTATGATCCCCTTCAGTTCATGATTGCCGAAACACATAAACGCGGAATGGAGTTTCATGCATGGTGTAATCCTTACCGGGCAGATTTTAAGATCGGCGCTTCATCCATTGCGCCGAATCATGTTACCAAAATTCACCCGGAATGGTTCCTCGAATACGGCGATAAAAAATATTTTGACCCCGCAAGCAAACAGGTGCAAAAATTTGTAGTGAAGGTGATCGCTGATATTGTCCACCGGTATGATGTGGATGCAATACACATGGATGATTATTTTTATCCTTACCGGATCGCAGGCAAAGAATTCCCGGATGATGAGGCTTATAAAAGGTCAAAAACTAAATTAAGTAAAGATGACTGGCGCAGGAGTAATGTCGATACGATCATCAGAATGCTTTCGGTTCAGATCAAAAAACAAAAACCCTGGGTGCAGTTTGGCATTTCTCCTTTTAGTGTTTGGAGAAATAAGGATAAAGATCCCAATGGCAGCGACAGTAAAGCAGGTCAAACAAATTATGATGACCTGTACGCAGATATTTTGTTATGGCTAAAGGAAAAGTGGATCGACTATGTTGCCCCGCAACTTTATCTTGAAATTGGTCATGATAAAATAGATTATTCAAAAATGTTGGAATGGTGGAGCAAGAATTCGTATGGTCGTAATCTTTACATAGGTATGGGTATCTATCGGGCGGGGACCAATGAAGCATGGAAGGATCCAAACCAGCTTCCCAACCAGATAAAATTATTAAGACAATACCCGAACGTGCAGGGCAGTATTTATTTCAGCAGCAAATCATTTAATAAAAATCCTAATGGTTGGTGCGATAGTTTGAGAAATAATTATTACAGCATGCCTGCAATGTTGCCGGTGCTGGATTGGTTGCCGAAAAATCCGGGGCAAACCAGTTCTATCTCTTCTTCCCCTCCAAAAAATCTACATATTCGGGAGAACCAAGCCGAAAACGGAAAGGGACAAAAATGATCTTTTCTAATTGAATTTCCTTTTTACAAAAGAAACCAAGGTTATTGTGATAAAAGCCTTTATCAATACCTTGTGCTTGTAAAGTGAAGCCATTCTGATCAATTTTATAACTTTTTTTCACCGCAAAATTTTGATAAGATTTTTGATCAGTGTTTAAAGTGTGGATTATGTTTCCCGCTTTATAAAATAATTGGGATGAATCACTTAAATGTTGTTGAGAAAATATCTTTCCGGTTAACATTAACAAGACAACAAGAATAATATTTATTCGTTGCAGCACCTTTATTTTATTTGTATGTAAATTTACGGCCTGATTTTTGATATTTGGCCCGATTTTTTCAAAAAATGAATTTCTTAAACCGTGAAGAATAAGCAACCATGGCTCTGAGTCAAAATTTACAGCAAAAGCTTTTACAAAAATTATCACCGCAGCAGATACAGCTGATGAAGTTGTTGCAAGTGCCTACAGCCAATCTTGAGGAAAGGATAAAAGAAGAGATGGAAGAGAATCCCGCCCTTGAACTGGAAGAAGAAAAATATGATGAGGCTGAGGAATCAAAGGATGAATTTACAGAGAACGGTGAAGAAACCTATGAAGAGCCGGATGGCAGCGAGAATGAATATGACAACATAGACATCAGCGACTATGTACAGGATGGCGATGATGAAATTGCGGACTACAAACTCCGTGATGATAATTATGGCAGTGATGATGATGATAAAAAAACAATCCCATTTAAAACGGAAACCAGTTTTTATGAAACCTTGCTTGATCAGCTTGGCTTATTAAAGCTGGATGATAAAGAACACAGGGTGGCAGAACAAATCGTCGGAAGCATAGATGAGGATGGTTACCTGCGAAGAGACACCGCTGCGATAGTCGATGACCTTGCTTTTCGCCAGAATATAATGACAACCGAAGAAGAGGTCGAAAACATTATTAAAAAGATCCAGCAGTTTGATCCGCCCGGCGTTGGTGCAAGAAACCTGCAGGAGTGTTTATTGTTACAGCTGAACAGGATGCAGGACGAAGGAAAGAATGTAAGCACTGCGATCAAGGCCATTTCAAAATACTTTGATGAGTTTACCAAAAAGCATTATGAAAAAATTCAGCGCGGGCTTGATCTTAATGATGATCAATTAAAAGAGGTCATGCAACAGATCATCCGGTTGAATCCAAAACCCGGTGGCAATGTGGGGGAGATCAATAAAGCTGAAAGTTATGTGGTGCCTGATTTCTTTATCATAAATAATGGTGGCAAGCTTGAACTGACTTTGAACTCAAGGAATGCGCCTGAGCTTCGTATCAGTGAAGGCTATCGCGATATGCTGAAAGAGTATGACCGTGGTTCAAAGAAAGACAAGCGTCAGAAAGAGGCTGTTCTGTTTATCAAGCAAAAGATCGATTCAGCAAAATGGTTCATTGATGCGATCAAACAAAGACAGCATACCTTACTTGATACAATGACTGCCATTATGAATCACCAGCATGATTTCTTTCTCACCGGTGATCAAACCATGCTTCGCCCGATGATCCTGAAAGATATTGCGGAAAAAACCGGGCTTGATATTTCAACAGTGAGCCGTGTTGCGAACAGCAAATTCGTCCAAACTGAATTCGGCACTTATCGTTTGAAATTCTTTTTTAGCGAGTCATTGAGCACAGAAAGCGGGGAAGAAGTATCAACAAGAGAAGTGAAGAAAATTCTTAGCGATCTGATAGAAGCTGAAAATAAAAAGAAGCCCCTTAGTGATGAACACCTTACAGAAATGCTTCAACAAAAAGGTTATAATATTGCACGCAGAACGGTGGCTAAATACAGGGAACAACTGAATATTCCCGTTGCCCGTTTGCGAAAAGAATTATAACAATGCCCGATAGACTTATCGTTACAGACGAAAATCAGCTGAAAGAAGTGAGTGTACCCGAATTGCCGCCTCAACCGGCTTGGATAAGAGTTATTGCGAACATCATCTCTTTCGTTTTCCATCCCTTGTTCTTTCCCGTTTATATCACTTACTTCATTTATACCGTCAGGGCTTACGAGTTTGCAGGTCTTGATCCCCGGCGGAAAATGTTAACGCTATTGTTGATCACAATAAGCTGCACATTGATGCCGCTGGTCAGTGTGTTAATGCTCCGGGCGCTGAATTTTATCGATTCCATTTATTTAAAAACACAAAAGGACCGCATTATCCCCTATATTATTACCATGACATTTTATTTTGCTGTCTGGATTTATTTCAAAAAAAATCATTTTGAAATTGACCTGGTCCATATGGCACTTGGCATTTTCAATGCATCAGTCGCCGGTTTTCTTCTTAATATAGTCATGAAAGTAAGTATGCATGCGATAGCGGCAGGCGTGATGGCAACTTTTATTGCTATTCTTGCCTTTAATGAAACGGTGAACCTTTCCCTGTATTTGTCTGTTGCCTTACTTATTTCAGGTATTGTTTGTACGTCGAGACTTATCGTGTCGGATCATCGGCCCAAAGAAATTTATATCGGGTATATTGCAGGGGTGCTTTCGCAATTGGCGGCGCAGTATTTTGTAAATTCTTAATCGCCTCACCCCGGCTATATTTCCAAATAAGTGAATACTTCCTACCCCTCTCCGCCAGGAGAGGGGTAGGAAATTTTCCATAAAGGAAGTATTGAAGGGGTGAGGCGAAAAAAGCCCCCTGAATTAACAGAGGGCTTTTGTTTCATCCATCCTTATTATACGTCCAACTAGCCGTTTAATATTTTTGATGTGGTCAGATAATTTTTTGTCGGGTGATAGATAAAGAGGCAGCTCCCGTTCTTAATAGCATTAATGAGTAATCTGGACTGCTTCATCGGAACAGCCGGGCAGCCAAAACTGCGGCCCATGAACTTCCCCCATCTTTTATAATTGTCACCAATGTATTGTGAACCATGAACAACGATCTTTCTTCTTTCGGCTTTATCATTAAAACCAGGTTCAAGCCCGCTTAATGTGAGTGCAAGGCCATGACCACCCCAATAAGTTTTTTTTGTCTTATAAAAACCAAGGCTGCTTTGTAATGATTGAGGCCTGTTGGAGAATTTTTTTGCAAACTCGGCGCCGGAGTTCTTTCCATGCGCTACATATGTGTTTAATAAGATCTTGTATTGATCCAGATCGATGAGGTAAAGTCTTTTCCTTCTTGACGATTGGCTAAGATCGCAAATGGTGAGGATCCCTTCTTTATTTATCTTTCCTTCTTCTACTAATTTCTTATAGCCGGTATATGCATATTTGAATGCGTCTTTTTTCAATCCTCTTTTTCCAAGCTGAAGACTGTCGTATATCAATTCAATTTCGGAGTTCAATGAAACTGAATCGGCAGCTGCTGAAAAATTGAATGGCTCCTTAAATTTTTTATTGATCGGCTTATTTCCCTGGTTTAATAATGGAAAGAAAATAAACGCAGTAGCGGACAATGAGGATAGTATGGTTTTAATAAACCTTGGCACGGATACGGATTGGGTTTTTAAACGGGTTCAAACGTAAAAATATTATCCACTTCATCGAAATACAAGCGCAAAAGGTAATAATCGATCTGTATTTGTGGGAAATACTAGCGATGTTCTACGCTGTACAGGAAAATCTACTTATGAAATCTTCAATTCTCCATATGATGATGATGAAGAACCTCTCTTTGTTTGACAATGAATTCATTGCTGTAGATCTTTAGCAGCAATAAGAATAATGAAATAAGCAATGGTCCGAAGATCAACCCGATAAAACCAAATATGCTTAACCCTATAATGACACCGAATACCGTAACAAGCGGATGAATATTGCCGATCTTTTTTGCAAGGGTGAAACGAAAGATATTGTCAACAGTACCGATAACACCAAACCCATATATAAGCATGAATATTCCCTTGCCAATATCGTTATTGGCAAAAAAGATAAGAGCAAGTGGTACATAAGCCAGCGCTGCCCCCACCACAGGTAACATGGCGGTAATGCATGTGACCACAAACCAAAACCAGGGTTCTTTAACACCAATAATAAAATAACCGATCAATGCGACCACACCCTGCAATACCGCGATGACCGGGATGCCGACGGCGTTGCTTAACACCATATTCTTTACTTCTTTTCCGAGCATTTTAGCATTCTCATCCCTGAGCGGAGTATGTTCATAGATCGTTGTTTCCATTTTTTTGCCATTGACAAGCATAAAATAAAGAATGAAATACATAAAAAAGATCGTGCCCAGCGTATTGAAAGTGGCACTAAGTAATCTGGGTATACCACTTTTAATTATATCGCCCAGTTTGTTGATGTTCTCATCGCTTGCAATTACAATATTAAATTGCTGTTCCAGGTCGGCTACAATTTTTTTCAAGGCGGCTATCAATTCGTCAGAATGCTGAATGGCAAATGTGATCTTGGATGAAAGCATGTTGATCAACACCGCAATCGGGAGTAAGATAACAATCAGTGATAGAAACATCAGCAAAGCCGCGGTCCATCCTGTGCGCCATTTTTTCTTTAATGTTAAACGAAACATCCATTTCCGCATCACGATATATAAGGTAACGGCGCCCAATAAGGCAGGAATAAATGTGTAGAGTTCTAAAAAAAGAAGAAGGCCTAACGCTACGATAATTAAAAGAAAGAAGACCTGTCGTATCCGGTTTTGGTGTATGACCTGGTTTTCCATGTCGCAATATAAAAATAAAACCTCACCCTCTTTCCCTCTCCGTTGCTTCCAGCTTCGCATAACTCGCAGTCGCAATGACGGGAGAGGGAGGCCGGACTACATTTTACTATTCAGCTTCAGTGCTAACAAACCGTCACCATATCAATGCCCGGCATGCGACTGTAGATAAAAACTGGTAGAGCATAAAGCCTGGCTTTGCACCACCCTCCTTTGAAGAAGGTGACGGAGCATGAGGTCTTTAAATCTTTACCTCTTTCCATTTCCCCTTTATGAAAAAATAGTATGCGGCCAGCGCAATTGCGGTTTCAGCTACTGGTATTGCAATGAATACGCCGGTGGTGCCCATATTAAGTCCTTTGGCCAGCAGGTACGCCAGCGGGATTTGAAAAAGCCAGAACCCTCCAAAATTTATCCAGGTTGGCGTTTTCGTATCCCCCGCACCATTCAATGCCTGTATCATCACCATGCCGACACCATAAAATATATAACCCGCAGCAATTATTTGTAATGACAAGGCACCATATGCAAGCACATCCGGACTATCATTAAAAATGCCGACGATCGGTTTTGCAAAAAACAGGAACACCAGCATGATCGCTCCCATGAAAACTGCATTATACTTTGTAGTAAGCATTACACTTTTTTCAGCGCGGTCGGGTCTTTGGGCACCCAGGTTTTGACCAACAAGAGCCGCGGCTGCATTACTCAATCCCCATGCAGGCAATAAGAAGAACATCACATTACGAATAGCGATCTGGTAACCGGCGCTTGCATCCTTGCCGCCGAT
>JAICPX010000130.1 GCA_025929635.1 Chitinophagaceae bacterium | reverse complement strand
GTTTATATATGATATAGGTTACTGTGGTTTTGTTGTCGGAATGATTGCGATTTGGATCATATAAGGCATCTATCATTTGAATTCTTGAAAAACTCACATTGTCAACAGGCGCAATATTGTCTTCCTTAAAATGACAGTTGTCAAGGTCGATAACTATTTTTTCACCGCCTTCTTTTATTCGGGAGTTTTGGGCATTCTTCTCTCTGAGTTTTTCAATCTGGTTTTTCGTTTTTGCCGTAACAATCAGGTAAGCTCCAGTGATGACTATTACGATACTTAAAATGAGCCAGACTGTCGGCAGAGGAATGATTTCTCCTTTGTAATTTTCGAAATAAACGAATCCAAGTAATCCAACTCCTGCAAGGATATAACCCAATAGTTTCTTACCCATATTCATGATGGTTAAATTTATTGAATTTTACAAAGCGTAAAAACATTTTGGACAGGCATTTGTTATTAATAAGACATCTTTGCTAAAATGGAAACAGTCCTCATCACCGGCGGCACAGGAATGATCGGCAAGGCACTCACACAAGCATTGATCGAAAGGGGCTATAATGTAATGATTTTAACAAGACAAGCTAACGACAAACCAAAAACCAAAAACGATAAACTCAGTTACGCGGAATGGGATATTGAAAAAAAAACCATAGACAAGAACGCCATTTCCAAAGCTGACTATATCATTCATCTCGCCGGTGCCAACTTTGCAGACAAACGATGGAATGAAAAAGTAAAGAAAGAAATTCTAAACAGCCGGGTTGATAGCGCAAAACTGATTGTTGAAAGTCTAAAAAGCATTCCCAATAAAGTAAAAACAGTAATCAGCGCATCCGGTATCAGCTGGTATGGTGCCGATGATAAGCGTGCATCAGAATCTTTTACTGAAATTGATCCCCCGGCTAATGATTTTATGGCAGAAACATGTAGGCAGTGGGAGGCTGCTATTGAACCAGCATCTTTTCTTGGCAGACGGTTAATAAAATTTCGAATTGGCCCGGTATTAAGTAATGATGGGGGGGCCTATGTCGAATTTAAGAACCCGACACGGTTTGGTTTGGCTGGAATAATCGGTAACGGGAAACAGGTCGTTAGCTGGATACATATTGATGATCTTGTAAGGGCAATTCTTTTTGCGATGGCAAACAAAACAATGGAAGGGGTTTATAATGCAGTTGCCCCAAATCCCGCATCAAATAAAGACCTGGTATTAAAAATTGCAGAGAAGAATAAAGGCAAAGCATTTATTCCCGTACATGCTCCTGCCTTTGCGTTAAAAATTGTATTTGGTGAAATGATCAGTGAGATCTTAAAAAGCACTACGGTTAGTTCAGCCAAACTTCAGCAAGCGGGTTTTATTTTCCAATATCCCGATCTTGAATCTGCTATCCTTCAATTATCCCACCAAAAAAATCCTCAGGCTTGACCTTTGAATGATCTTCATGCCACACATTTGTAAATTCACCGAGCACAGCTTTTCCATGATGAAATTCTAACCGGTGCAATTTCAAATCTTCAATATCCTTCAATTTTACTTTCCTGTGCATGGGATGCATCGTGCCGCCGGTTACACCTGCCGGCTTAGAAGGATCATACTGGTATTGCGGATCAACCAGGGTTCCTCTTGGATACATGATGCCGGGTACACCTTGTCCTCGTATGTCGAGATCATTGGGATGATTCAGGCCAATCGTATGTCCATATTCATGAGCCGCCGTTGTTGACCCTTTATACAAGTTCTCCAATTTAAAATACCCGCTGTTGCAATTCAACCCGTCGACAAACGAGATATGATTGTGAGAATATTCTTCAATGCGAAAATAATTATTCTTTGGGTCCAGATTCCTGTAAATATCAAACGGAGTAATTGATGGGTTAAACCACGCATTGACCTTAAACCTAACATCAAACTTCAAACGCTCAAACTTCAAACTAGCCTGTGGCTCGTTCCACATTGTCTCGATTTCTTCGCCTATCGAGGCAGCGATCCCGGGGCTGCCCGCATTGCCATAAGTGATAATATTGGAATAAATTATAAGCTGGCGATGATGTATATCTATTTCTGCTGAACCCATTATTCAAATATTACAGCGTACAGTTTTTCCTTTTCCGATCTTCCTTTAAATTCCATTTCCCCGATCTCATTGACCCTGTAAGCATAGGGCGTAAAAAAGTCATTAAGAAAATCGCCTGACACAACAAATGACTCATCTAATTCATGGCATTTGCTTCTGATCCTTGCCGCTGTATTTAGCGTATCCCCGCTATAAACGAGATCTTTTTTTATGACACCAACAACCCCTGCTGTTACTTCGCCTGAGTGAATACCCGCTTTAAAGGTTGGACTTACTCCATATTGCTTCATGAACTTTGGTTCTCTTCTTTTCAGCAGAAAAAAAGCCTGGCGTAAGAAACGAAAGCACCGTTGCTTGTTCAGTGGGGTATTTTTCCACGAGAGTACCACCTCATCGCCCACGTATTGATAGATCTCACCACCATTGGCCAGGATCGGGATCGTTATTTCAGTAAAAAAATCTCTTAATAACCGGAAGTATTTAGTGTGTCCAAGTTGTTCGGCAATTGCCGTTGCATTATTGATGTCTAAAAAGATAAATATCCGGTTTTCCACCCTTGGCTTAATATATTTACCTCTCATCATACTCCAAAATCCACCGGGACCGTATTTATCTATTACTTCAAGAACGACAATGGTCAGGAGTGTCATTATCGCAAGATCAAGCATAAAGATCATAAAAGCTTTGGAGAGGAATACTTCCCGGTAAAACATTCCAAGAAAATCTTCAAATGTTCCTTTATGTGCAAATACATAATAACTTGAAAGCATCACAAAGGCGATCAGCAGGAAAAGTCCAAAGGCCAGGAACATTTTCATTAACACCGATAACCAGAAAGGGTAATGTCGGAATGCGTTCTTAAGATAAAAGACCAGTGCTGCAGATACAACAAATCCAATAGTCGCAAAAGCAAGGGAGAAGATGATAAGGGAACGGCCTGTTACGTCATTTTTATCGATCAGAATAATGTTGTAAAGAAAAAGAAAAGCAAACACTACCCAAATGATCGAAACGTTTGCAAGTATGATTAGTTTATAATTTACGATTCTGCGTGCAGCCATAAAAGACATTGAACAACAACTTCAATAAAATATCAAATTAACTCCAACGAATATACCTTTGATTTTTCCTTTCGTCCTTTGAATTCCATTTCGCCGATCTCATCTGCCCGGAATCCCTTAGGTACTCTAAAGTCTTTTAAAAAATCTATTGATGCGATATAGGGATGTTTTAATTCATGGCATTTACTCCTGATCCGGGCTGTAGTGTTCAGCGTATCGCCACTGAAGACCAGATCTTTTTTTATGATACCCACATAACCCACCGTCACATCACCCGCATGAATACCGGCTTTGAATGTAGGGGTCACGCCATATTCTTTCATATAGTACTCATGCTTTTTTTTAAAGACGTCCTCAGCCTGTTTTATAAAATTCAGGCACCGCGCTTTGTTCCTGGGCGTATTTTGCCAGCAGATCACCACTTCGTCACCCACATATTGATAAATATGCCCCCAGGTGCTGATGATCGGTTCGGTGATATCGGCAAAAAAATCATGTAGCATATTAAAATATTTTTCATGACCGATCTTTTCAGCAATAGCAGTGGAATCATTTATATCCAAAAAAAGAAAGATCCTATTCTCTTTCCTTGGTTTGTTATAGCGACCCCTTATTAAATTTCGAAGCCCGCCGGGTCCGTATTTATCAGATATTTCTAAAATAAGAATAGACAGGAAGGCGAGGAAACCCATGTCTACCATCAACATTAAGAAACTGGGCGTAAGAAGAATATTCTGGACAAATTCTTTTTCGAACTGAATAAAACTAAGCCCGCCATCGTGACGAAAGACCCAATAGGCAAACACCACAATAACCGAGACGATCAAGAACAATATGAATGTCAGGGTCATTCTTAATATTGTCGAAAGCCAGATCGGCAACTTGCGAAACATATTTTTAAGAAAAAATGCTTCGGCGCCGGCTACTATGATGCCAATTGCAGCAAAGGCCATGGAGAAAAAACTCAATCTTCTCCTGGCCAGCACTTCTTTATCTACCTCGACAATATTATATAAAAAGAGGATACTGAATAGAACCCAGATAATTGCAATATTCAAAACAAGATAGATCCTGTACCAAAGTACCCTTCCTGAGACCATAAAATAAGCGTTGTTTTGGCAACACTTAAAATTATTAATTCTTAATTACTAATCCCTAATTTTTAATTCCTGATTGGCTTCCCACCTTTTAATACAGATTGGATCCTTTCCAATGATTTCTTCTCACCACAAAGTGACAGGAAGGCCTCTCTTTCCAGGTCAAGTAGATATTGTTCTGACACCAGGGTCGGTTCACTCAGATCACCGCCGCACATTACATAGGCCAGTTTTTTTGCAACTACTACATCGTGGTCCGTTGCATAGTTAGCTCTCCACATGCCATTAATACCAGCATACAAAGCGCCCAATGCAGATCGGCCTAACACTTTTACATCGTTTCTCTGAACGGGCATTGAATACCCTGAATCAAAGATCTCAATCACAGATTTTTTCGCTTCGGCAATCCTCCGGCTTTGATTCATTACGATTTCATCCAGTCCTTTCCTGTAAATGCCCAGCTCAAATCCTTCGAATGCTGAAGTTGCTACTTTTGCGGTAGCGATCGAAAGAAACCTGTTCTTAAGGGTAATCGTTTCCGGTTCATCTTCATGCATTTCATCAGAAGCCCTCAGGACAAATTCTTTTGTCCCTCCTCCACCCGGAATCAATCCCACACCCAATTCAACAAGACCAGTATAGGTTTCGGCGGCAGGGCAACATTTATCTGAGTGCAGGCTTAGTTCGCAGGCGCCACCTAAAGCCAAACCATGTGGAGCAACTACAACAGGTACGGAAGAATATCTTGCCCTCATCATTGTATTTTGAAACTGGCGAATGCCAAAATCAATTTCATCATAGTCTTGTTCAATAGCGAACATGAAGATCATTCCCACGTTGGCGCCCGCACTGAAGTTGGCGCCTTCATTGGCGATCACCAGTCCTTTATAATTTTTTTCTGCTTTCGCAATCGACGTTTGAATACCTTCCAGTACATCGCCGCCAATACTTCCCATTTTTGTGAACCATTGCAATCCGATTACATCGTCACCCAGGTCATACAGTCTGCAGCTTCCATTTTTCCAAACCAGTTTATCCTGGTAGTTGCTCATGACAATAAATGCATCGCCGCCCGGTAATGGTTTATATGTTTTGCTATTTTGATCATAATATAATTTTCTACCGCTCTCAATTTTATAAAACGACTTATTCCCGGCGGCTAACATTTCATCAACCCATGGAGCGATTCTATACCCGGCTTCCAGCATTCCTTTTACAGTTTTTTCGACGCCTAAAACATCCCAGCTTTCAAATGCGCCAATTTCCCAGCCAAAGCCCGCCATCATTGCATCATCAACGCGGTATAATTCTTCACTTATTTCAGGAATGCGATGGGATATATAGGAAAACAAACCATAATGAAAATGGCGATAGAATTCGCCCGCCTTATCGTTGCCCGCAACGAGCAGCTTTAATCTTGTATTCAGATCATCGATTGGTTTAGCTGCTTCAATGGTTGCAAATTTTGCCTTTACTCTTGGTACGTATTCAAACTTTTTCAGGTCAAGAACCTGTATTTCTTTATCTGATTTTCTTTCTTCAGGACTTCCTGAAGTAACAGGTAATTTTATTTTCTTGAAGAACCCTTGTCCCGTTTTATCCCCCAACCAATTATTTTCGATGAGTTTATTTAACCATACTGGTATATTAAAGACATCTCTTGCTTCATCCTTTGGCCGGTTCTCATAAACTCCTTTGGCAACTTTTACCAGGGTATCAATTCCAACAACATCAGCAGTTCTGAATGTTGCCGATTTGGGACGACCAATGATCGGTCCCGTTAATGCGTCTATTTCATCAATGGTCAAATCCAATTTATCAACCAGGCCAAAAAGCGACATGATACCAAACACCCCGATACGATTTGCAATAAAGGCTGGTGTGTCTTTACACAGTACGGTTGTTTTGCCAAGATAGAGATCGCCATAATTCATTAAGAAATCAACAATTGCCGGGTCAGTATCAGGAGTTGGAATTATTTCCAATAATCTTAGGTAGCGCGGAGGATTAAAAAAGTGTGTACCGCAAAAATGTTTCTTAAAATCGTCGCTTCTTCCTTGCGACAGCATGTGAATCGGGATACCGGAAGTATTGGATGTGATCAGCGTGCCTGGCTTGCGGAACTGTTCCACCTTTTCATACACCTGTTTTTTTATATCCAATCTCTCAACTACCACCTCGATCACCCAATCATAATCGGTTATTCTTTTCATATCATCATCAAAATTCCCGGTTGTAATCTTCTTGATAACATTCTTATGATAAACAGGTGAGGGATTTGATTTGATAGCGCTGGCCAATGCGTCGTTTACGATCTTATTTTTGCCGGCGGTTTTCTGGATCCCCCCTTCGGAAGGCGGGGGGGCCGCGATGTCCAGCAACAATACCTGCAAACCAATTCCTGCAAAATGACAAGCAATTCGTGAACCCATTACGCCACTTCCCAAAACTGCGACCTTCTTAATGTTCCTTTTTTCCATAGAAATTAGTTAGTTAAACAACTATTTTGTAATCGAAGGTAAGTGATTTTACGAAACCTGTTTGTAGAGTACTTCAGGACAACTACGATTCTATAAATCTTTGTCTGATACAATACTTAACCCCGGTCATTTCTTTCGGCTCAAGCGCAAAAGTACCTTGTGATATACAAGATTCATAGCTAATATTCGTTTAAAGTACACGAACCAAGCATCCGATGAAAACCAATTCCTCTGCTAAGAAAAGCAACAAGTCAACACCGTCAATCAGCCATAAAACTTCTGTTGAAGTCCCCGACAACCTGCATTTCCTACCCGATGCAGTTTTCACTACCGATTTGTCATTTAATATTATTGGTTGGAATGATGCCGCTGAAAAACTACATGGATTGCCGGGTGCAAAAGGAAAAAATCTTTTCAAGTTAATTAAACTCGATCTTCTTGACGCTTCGGCAGACACCATCAAGAACGAAATTTCAAAAAAAGGGACGTGGGAAGGGGAGGTGATCTTTCACAGGCATGATGGTGAAAAATTCATTTTCAAGACAACTGCCACATCAATATTGAATGACAACAACCAGCCGATAAATATAACTTTTGTAAACCATAACATCACCAGGGTAAAAACAGCTGAAAAAAAGTTAGCGGAAGCTGAAGCTACTTATGAAAAGTTGGTAAATACACTGGTCGATGGCGTGATCATGCTTGACAAAGATGGAAAGATCACAACTTGTAATAAACGGGCTTCGGCAATTTTGGGATTGAATGAAGAAGAATTATTGGGAAAAGAATTTGGCGATTCTTCCTGGAAAGCGATAAAAACTGATGGCAGCCCGTTTCCCTGGTACGAATTCCCCACAGTTGTCACATTACAGACAGGTTTCCCGCAACGTAATGTAAAGATGGGTGTTAATCTCCCCAATGGATTATTTGTTTGGCTATCTATAAATTCAGAGGCGTTGATCCGTGCCGGTGAATTTGAACCATATGCAGTGGTAGTGTCCTTTGCTGACAAAACCGATAACGTGAACCGGGAAGAAGAATTAAGGAAAAGTAATGAACGATTTTTCTATGTTTCAAAAATAACATCTGATGCTATCTGGGACATTGACCTGGAAACAAAACAGATCTACCGTAGTGAGACTTTTTATGAATTGTCCGGCTATAGTCGTGAAGAAATAAAACCCGACCTGGATTGGTGGTTCAATAAGGTGCATCCAAAAGATCGTGACAGGGTACGAAATAAAGTACAGGAATATATTCAAAATGGCAAAGAAAGATGGGAGGACGAATATCTTTTTCTCTGTGCTGATGGAAATTATAAATTCCTCCTTGATTCCGGTACGATCTTATATCGCCAGGCTAAGCCGGTAAGGATATTAGGCGCCATTCGTGACCTTACCGAAAGAAAAAAACTGGAGCACCAGTTATTACAGGAACAGGAACAAAAGCACAAAGCAGTAAGCCAGGCAGGTATTGCTGCACAGGAAGCAGAGAGAAGCAATATTAGTCGTGAATTGCATGACAACGTAAACCAATTGCTCATGAGTGCCAGGCTATTCATGAATTCTGCAAAGACAGAGCCTGAAAACGCGGACGAACATATAGACAAAGCTATCACATACCAGATGATGGCCGTGGAAGAGATCAGGAAACTTTCAAAAAGCCTGAATACATCACTTGTAAAAGTGATAGGTCTCAGCCGCAGCATCGACGATATCATTATTAATATGAAGGCATTTCAGCAGATCGAAACGAAATTCATTTATGATCAAAAACTCGAAAAGGCGCTTTCTGAAGATCAGCAGCTAATGATATTCCGGATAATTCAGGAGCAGACAAATAACATCATTAAGTATGCAGACGCAAAAAATGTAAGCATTTGCTTAAAAGAAGAGAATAACCAGGTTCATCTTTCAATCACAGACGATGGAAAAGGGTTTGATAGCTCAGTACAATCAAAAGGCATCGGGTTTATAAATATTTATAACCGAGTAGATGCTTTTGGCGGTGAAGTAAAACTAACCTCTTCACCGGGCAGGGGATGTTCAATTGAGATCGTATTCCCACTGACACTAAATTAATCGATATCGATAGCCGGCAATTGCTGGACCTTTAGTTGATTGTTATAACGTTTCATTAGCCGCTTATTCTTTTTTGCTCCCACACTTGAAGCTACCCCGCTCATGGCGATCTTTATGTAGTAATTGATAAAAGACCTGTCCCTTGATCTTGGAAAGTAAACCACCCCCACTCTTTTTTTATTATCGTTTTTGATAATAAAGCTGTTGGCTATAAAAGTGATCAGCCCTTGCAAGAACCTTTTCTTTTCTTGTTTTCCGTCTTTTAAGAATTGAACCTTAAGATCATGATAATACATTCTCATTTCTCCCAGCGAGATGTCATCCCGACCAATTGCCCGCATGGTAAGGGTATCCAGATAACCTGATCGTAATTTCATTGATGAAAGTGCTGGCAATACCTGGTTTAAATATAGCATTGAATGCGGCCGCATCCTTACTGTGATCAAAAAACCAGATAATGTGTCAAGATAGGATTCTCTTGTTCTTAACCTGATCCACCCGCTGTCGAGTAAATAACCGTTCAGCCTTATTCTGAAACTATCTGAAGGAGTGAGGCCAAAATTCTTTATTGGGAAAATGTCGCCGCTGATCCGGGTTATTGGTATCACCCCCGTTTCCCCGGTTTTATCGTTTAATTCAGAATAGATGGCAGTGCCATTATTAATAAAGATGGTGTCTACAGAAATTTTTTCCGGTATCTTTTGTATCAGCTTCGATGGCAATGGTTTTATGATACCCGCATTAAATGGCGGTCTTTTGTCCCGGTAGGATGTAAAATAAGGGTCGGCAATGGTGATAGCACCCGAACGAAAAACGCTATCAGCAAGATACCGGTCAAGATCAAATTTCGAAACGGTGATCTTCCCTGTCCTTATTGTCATGTAATCAGTCTGCCATTTACTTGCCGCGATGAATTCATCACGGGTAGCGACCGGCTCGTAAGCGAAAGAATCAAGTGTAAAACTTTTACGGGGCTTATCGAATGAAAGATTGTACCAGTTCCATTTACTCTTTTCACTTATGATCTCACCTGAAACATCAGAAATTGTAAAGGAAGGATTTTTTTCAATGATTTTTTTCAAACTGCCATTGATGTCGGCGCCAAGTTTCAGGTTCCTTAAGATTCCTTCATGAATTTTTACGTTAGCCGGTTTTTTTCCTAAACTATCGGCAGAAAAATTCCTGGCGTCAACCTTATTTATCGTAACCGACCAAAACTTTTTCTCTGTTGTCTCTATTAACAGGTCGCTAAGCTGTATTTGGAGCGAGCCCTCTTTTGACGACGTACTCTTATTGTCCTTATTGGTAACCTGGAAATTTGCAAGTTGTGTACTGATAGAGGATACTGAGATCCTGTTATTGTCAGGATTGCTTTTCAGATCTTTTAAAACGATGCTGTT
>JAICPX010000143.1 GCA_025929635.1 Chitinophagaceae bacterium | reverse complement strand
CAGGTCAATAAAAAGCTGCGCTTCTTTCGGACTTACCGGTTTTCTATTGGCCCTGAAATAACATTGATTTTCTTTGAACTCAATTTCCGCACTTCCAAATCTTTTCAATTTATTCAGTTCAACATTCTCAAATAACCTCTTTAACCTGTCTTCATTTTTAGTAATAACATGAAATTTGAATGAGAACCATTTCGCATGTTTGAAGTCGACGTCACCCGGAACAAAGAGATTATGGATTTTTAAGGCGGCCGTTTCCGGTAGCATAATAGTGTGCGGGTAAGATCGGTCAAGTGTGATGACCCCAACAAAATAGTCATCGGTACCTGAAAAATTTGTCCTGGCCAATCTTGTAGAAGTATGATACTGAATAATAGAGAAAAAAATCTCTTTTCTACCTTGACTACCCCGGTAAGATTCGATTATGAATGGAGTATCGATGGCTTTGTGTAGTTCAAATCCTTTCAAATTTTTATGCGAGGACTTATTTCCTTTGAAAGAATTGGAAACCAGTTGGGCGGACTCCTGAATGTACTTTAGATGTGCTTTTTCCGCTTCCCTCCATTTCTTTACGTCTTTATCATTCTCAAATTCGGGATCTGAAAAATCGGGTATTGGAAGATTTTCGTCTTCATCCATATTGGTTCGTTATTATTTGTCGTTAGAGGCCGGGATGACTATCTAATTTTCCAAATATCTGCATCATTCATCAAATTCTTAAGGAATATGCGGTTGATTTTTTCTTGCTGCTTTTCTCTATAAAGTCGTCCGGCCAGGAATTTTCTCGCCTGTTGACAGTTCGATGATTGAAATCATCAAAGAGCTGGCAAAAGAGAGAAAATAAAAAGGCCTTTCTTGAAGTCCCTTCAGCTGCCCAATTCGGATGGATAGGAAGTAAGCCTGGAAGGTTGAGTTTTTTTATGGTACTCTCATGCGTTCTGCAAATGACAGGGCCAGATGTTACACAGCAGGACGCCGGGCGGGAGGAAGCAAGCATATACTATTTCATTTCCAATGTCACCAAACATTGTACAGTATTCAAAAAAAACAATACTGATGGACAATACCGAAACCAGGAGGAATGATTGCCATTCCCATCCCCCTTATTTTATTTCAGTACTTTTAGCAGATGGAGATCGAGATATTCACCCTTTGCGATTTCGCACAGGATAATAACAGCAAATTGACGGTAGTGGGAACATTTGATTCGATTCATTCAAGACAGTTCCCGTTTGTGCAGGCCATGTTTTCGGTAGCATGCCGCTTGCGTTTTTCAGAAAAAGAAGTTGGCACCCACGATATGCGGTTGCGCCTCATCGACGGAGCAGGAAAAGAGCTGATAAAGCCAATCGAGGGTCAGATAAATATTTCACAGCCAAGAAACGGACAATACTCTGCCGTTAACCTCGTATTCAACTTTAACCAGATAAAGTTTAATAAGGATGGCCGCTACTCATTTGAACTTTATATTGATGATGAATGGGTGACTGGTTTGCCCCTCTTTATAAACCAGGTCGCCTGATGTCGTCTTCCAGTCCCATCCGCATCTCGATCATGTGTTTTGTAAACCCAACTTTTTCATAGGCATTTAATGCAGGAATATTGTGGTAATAAACTTCGAGTCTTAGTTCCGTAATATTTCGGGACAATGACCACTCTTTTAATGCTTCTACAATCAGCTTGTTTATTCCTTTACCACGATGTTTGGGTTCCACATACATAAAACCAAGATAGGCATGCCGCTCATGTTGTAAAAAATGTTCAGCAGTTTCTATTCTTGCATAACCACAACCAACAAGTTGATGGTTTATTTCAGCAACTATCAATTCGATATGAGGAGCGTCGATCATGAATTCAAGATCATAATAATTGATCGGATCTTTTTTAAGCGTTGGATCAAATGATCGTTCTGCACTTATCACTCCTTGTTCAAAACGGCGAAGCGTGTCAAGATCGCTGTGAGTTGATTTTCGTGTTGTAATTCCTTCCATATTTTGATGAAAATAGAATAAAATGATGATTGATGTCATCCCGGGCTTGCCGGGGGATTGTTGAGCACAGTGCATCAGTTGGTCAGGGATTCGGCAAGCTCAACCTGACGGCCCGATTTTTGGATCTTTTTCGAATTGGCTAATTGCTTCAACTTATCGAAATCCCCGGCAATTAAAGCCTGCTTCTTTTTTCCTGGCCAACCTTTCAATTGTTTTTCTCCGGCCATAGCGTGGTTGACACCATTGAACGTCTCAGAATACTTCAATTCAACCGGTCTTCTTAAATAGGTGTTGCCTGTTTCATCTTGTCCGGGATGTTCCCATGATCTTTTTTCAATGTCATTTGTAATGCCGATATAGTAATTCCAGTTTTTATATTGATTGACATAGACATAATAGCTAAGATCAATTGCATTTAGTTAAGATAACTGAATCGTTTTAATTCATTACGTATCTCGTAAATATTGTAATTCCTTATGCCTCAAAATATAGTTCATTCAACAAACAACCGTTTATCAAATTCCTTCTTCTGTCATTTGCATAGTAAACATTTCATTCATATATTTGCATCTCAAAACTGAGCAAGAGTTAATAACTACAACGAAGAACGTAACCTAACCAGTCCTATTTAAACTTTCCTGGTTTTATTACTTCACGCAGCTCAGACGATTGTTAAGCGATAGATCAAAAAAAGGAGGATTTATGAAGAGCATTGTTATGCCCGTACACGAACAATTAGACAAGAAAACAAAAGATCAGTTGTTCGGCGAAGTAAAAGAAACAGTAGCGAAAACTATCCCGATAGAAACGGGGAAAAAAGATCAAAAAAGGAAAACATTTACTGTGCAGGAAATGTGGAACAGGCAGCGGCAAGCTAAGTCTGCATCCGCCATGATGCGCAGATGGAACCTTAACTGATGAAATCTAAAATCCCCGACGAGTCGGGGATTTTTTATAAGCAATTAGCTTTTCTTCGAATGGTGAAAATTAAAAGTTTACATTATATCTAAAGCCTTAACAAATGTTGTGGCAACAAATGGCAGCAGGAGTGTAAGCCATTCCCAATGCGTGATAATTGCGATGGCAAGTAATGCGGATGATGCAAGAAACCCCAATCCCCACCATAACCTATGCCTTTTTGTTTGTGGTTGATCCATGCTGAAAAATTTCTTGCCGCAAAGATAGGGGGGCAAATGAAATTTCAAATATTAGATCACAGATTTCAAATTTTTCTTTTTAAACATTGTGCTAACAAGGATTATAATGCTGAGCGGGGCTGCACTTAAAGTAATGATCCATTTACTATACACAATCGCATGATCAAAACCGGACTCATTGCCAATAATTGGTTGTTTTAACCACCCGGCAGGTAAGAATTCTCAATGATATCAAACGCCAGTGCATCTAACCGGAGCATGCTAACACAAAAAGAAGTTGCTTCAACCTCCTGGCTTGAACCCGGTATACTGCGATCATGCACAAGCTGGCGATCCCGGGAAAACAGCCGGCATAAAAATTAAATCAAAACTCATATGATAGCCAGGTATCTCCTGAATTTATTATCTATTCCGGAGAGTATTTCTACCAATTTTTCTTTGGGGTAAAATAATTCAAGTCCAGCAATGGAGATCTTTTCATTATTATAAACAAGTTCAGGTTCCATCCATTTCATTGGAAACAGGCCTGCAACAAGCATTCCTTGGCAAAAGAGAAACAAGTTTCTCCCGCGGTCTATCGCATTATCCATGTCCGTTTTTTGAAGTTTGTGGCTGACCGGCCAAAAATCGCTTTTTTAAATGAACTTTTTTACTACTTTCGTTCAAATGTGTCAAAAATACACAGCATTTTATCCCTAAAATAAGTCACGGTTTTTCAAACAGTAATGATTGATTATCTGGCTGCTTGACCAACTTATGAGAATACAGTTTTACTTACGATTCAGGACCTCCTTTGGGCAGTCATTATGGATTAGTGATAATGGAGAACTAGGGACGGATCTTATTAAGGGAGCGATTCCAATGACTTATTTGAATGATGAATTCTGGGTAGCAAATATCAAGATCGACAAGAAAACAGCTCACTCATTCCATTATAAATACATACTTCGCCACGAAGACGGCGAGATCGTTCCTGAGTTTGGCACAGACCGAATAATCGAATTCCCGGGTCATGGCATAAAAGAGATACAACTGATCGACACCTGGAACCACGCCGGCGAATATGAAAACGCGTTTTATTCAGCACCCTTTGCTGATATTCTATTAAAAAGATCCGGGCTAAAATCATCGTCAAAATCTAAAGGTAAATTCACACATGCTTTCAAAGTAAAAGCACCCTTGCTGAGAAACAGCGAATTGGTTTGCATAGGCGGAAGTGGTAAGACGCTGGGTGAATGGCAAGTGAAAAAGCCACTTCTTCTTAATAAAGAGGGTAACTGGTGGACGATCCGGCTTGATCTTTCTGAAGAGTCATTTCCCGTCGCGTACAAGTATGGTGTGTATGATAAAAAGAAAAAGCAATTCCTTCATTTCGAAAGTGGTGATAACCGGATCGTCCATGCTGAAACTGAAAAAAAGAAACTGGTCATTCTCCATGACGGATTCATTCGGTTCCCGAATAATACATGGAAAGGTGCCGGTGTGTCTATTCCGGTGTTTAGTTTACGAAGCAGGAAAAGTTTTGGTGTTGGCGAATTCAACGATCTTAAATTGCTGGCCGATTGGGCAAAAAAGGTCGGCTTGCGTCTCATACAAATTCTCCCCGTAAATGATACGATAGCAACCCATGGCTGGTCCGATTCTTATCCTTATGCTGCAATTTCTGCCTTTGCATTGCACCCTTTATACATCAACCTTGAAAAAGTTGCCGGTAAGACAAATGCTGCCAGGATCAGGCGATTAGCCGAAAGCCAGCAGAATTTGAATAGGCTTGGCTTTGTAGATTATGTAGATGTGGTAAAAACAAAACTTGCCGTGCTTAAAGAAATTTATACAAACACTCCGGGTGATTTCTTTGACGATGGCGATTATAAGGAGTTTTATGCAGCAAACAAATTTTGGCTGCTGCCATACGCCGTATTTTCGTATCTAAGAGATAAATATCAAACTTCTGATTTCAGTAAATGGGAAGACTTCTCAGTTTATAATAAGAAGACTGTTGAAAAATCATTAGCAAAGGATGTAATTGCATCCAGGGAAATATCATTCCATTATTTTGTCCAATATCATTTACACAAACAATTAAAGGAAGCAGCCGACTATTGCCATAAGAAAGGAGTTGTATTAAAAGGTGATATCCCGATCGGGGTTTATCGTTATGGCTGTGATACGTGGGTGGATGCCGGTTTGTATAATATGGATTTCCAGGCGGGAGCGCCACCCGATGACTTCGCAGTGAAAGGTCAGAACTGGGGCTTTCCAACTTACAACTGGAAAAAAATGCAGGAAGATCATTTTGAATGGTGGCGCAGGCGTTTTGAGCAAATGAGTAATTACTTTGATGCATTCCGTATCGATCACATTCTTGGCTTTTTCAGGATATGGAGCATTCCTATCCATGCAGTGGAGGGCATCATGGGACATTTTGTGCCCGCGATCCCTGTTCACATAAATGAATTTGGCGAAAGAGGCATGTGGTTTAACTATGATCGTCTTTGTAAACCATTTATCAATGATGCCGTCCTTGAAGAAGTGTTTGGAGATCTTTCTTCAAAAATCAAAGCAAGTTACTTGATCAGGAAAGAATTTGGGATGTATGACCTGAGACCTGCTTACGACACACAAAGAAAAGTGGAAGCACATATCGCGGATCTTGAACAGGATGGTGATAATGACAGGTTAAAAACCGGGTTGTTTGATCTTGTTTCAAATGTTATTCTTTTTGAAGAACAGGGTTCAAATGGTCAGCAGTTCCATTTCCGAATTGGTGCAGACAAAACAATTTCTTTTCGTTATCTCGAACCGGATCAGAAGAACAAGTTATACGATCTCTATATAAATTATTTCTTCGAGCGCCAGGACGAATTCTGGATGAAGGAAGCGATGCATAAGCTTCCTTACCTGAAACGGGCAACTAATATGCTGATCTGTGGCGAAGATCTTGGAATGGTCCCGCATTGTGTGCCGGATGTAATGCAGCAACTCGGCATTCTCAGTTTAGAAATTCAAAGAATGCCAAAGAAGGCAGCAACAGAATTTTTTCATCCCGGTGAAGCCCCTTACTTAGCTGTGATCACTCCGTCAACACATGATATGAGCACGATACGCGGTTGGTGGGAGGAGGATAAGCAAAAGATCGCATCGTTCTATCGTCATGTGCTGGGCCATTATGGTGATCCACCGTATTACTGTGAGCCATGGATCAATCGGGCGATCATCATCCAGCACTTGTATTCGCCCGCCATGTGGAGTATTTTCCAGTTACAGGATATACTTGGCATGAGTGAAACATTGCGGCGTGAGAATCCGCATGAAGAAAGAATAAACGTCCCGGCGGATCCAAACAATCGCTGGAAATACCGCATGCATATGCTGCTCGAAGATCTCATTAATGAGAATGAGTTCAACGAGGAGTTAACGGATTATATTCAATCTTCAGGCCGATAAATCGTTACCAAAGAATGCTCAATGTTCAATTTTCAATGCTCAGCACTCAATCTTGCATCGATAGCACTGAACATTGTTAGTTGAGCATTGAACATTGAGCACTTAATTTGCAAATTTGTACTATGAAAGTAACCTCCCACAAATTCGATCTTCCCTTTCGTTATCCATTTACAATTTCAAGAGGCACCAAGACTCATCAACCAACTTTAATTGTTGAACTCGAGCATTTCGGGGTGAAAGGTTATGGTGAAGCGCCTGCCATAAAATATTATGACATTACTGTTGAGCAAATGATTGTCGAGCTGGAAAAGAAAAAACAGTTTATAGAAAAATTTGCTTTTACAGAGCCTGAGCGATACTGGCATTACCTGCATCATCTTATTCCCAACAATCCATTTCTTGTTTGCGCCCTGGATATCGCCGCCTGGGATATGTATGGCAAAATGAAAAACAAACCGCTTTATGAACTATGGAAACTTGATACTTCAAAAAACCCGGTCACTGATTACACCATTGGAATTGACACGATTGACAAAATGGTTGAAAAGATGAAAGAAAAACCCTGGCCGATCTATAAAGTAAAAGTTGGTACCGAAAATGATATTGAAATGATAAAAGCTTTGCGACAACACACGCACTCCGTCATCCGTGTTGATGCAAATGCCGGATGGACAACAGAACAAGCCCTGGAAAAAATTCCAATGTTAAAAGAACTAGGGGTGGAGTTGATTGAACAACCCCTGGCAAGGGACAATTGGGAAGGAATGAAAAAACTTTATGAATCATCACCGCTGCCCTTGTTTGCGGATGAAAGCTGTGCATTGGAAAATGAAGTAGAAAAATGCCGGGGTTATTTCCATGGCATCAATATCAAACTCACCAAATGCAGCGGTATTACCCCCGCAAGAAGGATGATCAACAAAGCCCGGGAGCTAAATATGCAGGTGATGATCGGGTGTATGAATGAAACGACGATTGGTACCGCAGCTATTGCCCATTTATTGCCTTTACTCGATCATGTCGATATGGATGGACCATTGTTATTGGCTGAAGATGTTGCAACGGGAATAGGATATGATAATGGTAAGATCTTTTATTCTGATCTACCCGGCCTGGGAATTGAGATCCTGGCTGACAAATTTTATCCCGGAAAATAATTTCCGGAAAACAATAGCGTTATAACCCTGGCAAATCAACATTTGCCCATATCCTCTATCTATGAAAAACAGTACTAAAACCCTGCTTGCATTATTATGTTGCCTGGTGTGCTTCAATTTTCATTTATTATCACAACACGAAAACAAAGGCACATGGCTTGGTCTTTTTATTGGCAAAATGAATTACCAGGGTGACCTGAATCCAAGCAGCTTCAAATTTTCTCATTCAAAACCAACTGCAGCACTTGCCGTCCGCCAATCTTTTAACAGGTGGCTTTCTGTAAAAGGTGGCTTCGCGATAGGAAGTATTGAAGCAGCCGACAAGTATAACAGGGATTATTTGAAAATACGCAACCTTAGTTTTTATACAACTATCAAAGAGGTTTCGTTGAGTTTAGAAACTTCACTACTTGATCTTTCAACAACACGTTTTACACCATACATCTATGGAAGTGTTTCATTGTTTCATTTCAATCCATGGGCTTATGATAACAGTGGAACAAAAACGTTCTTGCAGCCATTGAGTACAGAAGGACAGGGTCTTTCCCAATATCCAAAGCAAAAACCCTACAGGCTTACCCAATTGAATGTTGGTTTTGGAGTCGGTGCCCGTTATGCTATCAATGAGAATATGAATTTTGGCGTCGAATTCAGCCAGCGAAAAACTTTTACCGATTATCTTGATGATGTCAGCAGCATGTATGTCGATCAGAATGCCCTGTTACAGGCCAGGGGTGCAAAATCGGTGGAGATGGCATTACGCGGCGATGAATTACCGGGAGGAACAGCTTATCCTAATCATGGCGAACAAAGAGTCACACCCTCAGAAATGGATTGGTATTATTTCTTTGGTGTCAATATCGAAATGAAATTTTCTACATTCGCAAAACTGTTCGGGAACTTAAATACCAATAATTCAGCTGCGATCCACAATCTTCGCTGTCCCAGGAATGTCCTTGAATAACCCCGAAATGTGAATTGGGGATAGCTTATTACAGCGATTCACCGATTTCGGGCCTTATTTTTGCATAAACAGCGCAAACCTGGATAATGAAGACCGTCTCCCTGTTCATTTTTTTACTGGTAACTATCTTTTCTCTCCCAGCACAGCGTGTTCACATTGGAATTGCAGGTGGGTTTGCAAATTATAATGGCGATCTGCTTGACAGACTTTATCCTAAAAAGATCACCAATGGTTTTATCGGGCTCACTGTTCATTACGAATTACAGGATCAAATACTGCTCCGCGGTTCTTACAATTTTGCCAGGGTAAATGGAAGCGATACCTATAGTAAAAAACCGAATTTGCAGGAAAGAAATCTTCAATTTGAATCGGCTGTTTCGGAATTTGCAATAACTGGTGAATATTATTTATTCAATTTATACGAAAGGCGACTTTCACCTTATGCCTTTATTGGATTAGGGTTCTTTCATTTTGACCCCTACTCATATGATACTGTAGGCAGAAAGGTTTTTTTACAGCCGCTAAGTACAGAAGGACAGGGGATCTATCCCGATAAAAAACCATACTCGCTTTGGCAACCTGTTGTACCCTTCGGTGGTGGGATAAAATTTGCCCTTACTGAAAATCTGCGCATAGGATTTGAATTGGGTTTACGAAAATTATTTACGGATTATCTTGATGATGTCAGCACCAGTTATCCTGATCAAAATGATCTCCTTGCAGCAAGGGGACAAACTGCTGTTGACTTCTCTTATCGTGCAGATGAATATCCCGGTGGTGATCCGAATTTTCCAGCCAAAGACACGCAACGCGGCGGCGCTGAACAAAAAGATATGTACTACTTCACCGGTCTTACTATCTCATTTCGTCCTTCATTTGGTGGCGGTGGCGGCGGTCGGATCAAAGGTTTTGGTAAGAAAAGCAAATTTGGTTGCCCGACTGTTCCTCTCTGACAGACCACCTGACATTAGATATTGGTT
>JAICPX010000039.1 GCA_025929635.1 Chitinophagaceae bacterium | reverse complement strand
TTACCAAAAGAAATGGAAATTCGATTGGGGTTTGTTGAACAGTGATCTAGTTTCTGTAAAGTGCTAAAGCCCTCATTTGTTTGAGCACACATCAATTGCCCAAGCCTTTAAGGATGGGATTATGAATGATTATTTTTATTTCAGTAAGGGCTTCAGCCCTTAACTCTAATTAGAAGAATCTTTTTTCCGGTGAATCGAATTTTCTATATGGTTGCTTAAAGAATGCAGCCACTTTAGTATTGAATTCATTTGAATAAACAACAGGTGTGCTATGTCCTGAATTAGGCAAGATCCATAAATAAGCGTTGGGAATATTTTTGTAGATCTCCATCGTGTGCTCTTCTTTGATCACATCGTGATCACCACCGATAACCAAAGTGGGACAACTGATTTTCTGAAGATCGGTCAATGCGATGTGCGGATTTTCAATAAGCAATCGCAATAATTTTAAACCATTTTTCTCCACGTCGCTTTTATCAGCTTTTGTTTTTAATCCTTCGTACATCGGTGATACCATATCCCAAACTTCCTGGGGCACCGCTGTTGTATCAGGCCGAAGATTTGCGCCCGTTATCGCAAGCTTTTTTACTTTTTTGGGATGACGGATCGCCATCAATAATCCATTGATGCCACCATCGCTCCATCCGACAACATAAGCTGAATCGATCTTCATCGCATCGAGCAGTGCTGCATAATCATCGGCCATCATTTCATAGCTTAGTGAATCAGCCGGATCAGCGGATCTGCCATGGGAACGGCTATCGGCGATTATCACTTTGTATTTTGAAGAGAAATAGGGAATGTTTTTAGTAAAATTATTTATGGAACCGCCATTGCCGTGAATGAATAACACTGGTTGGCCTTGTCCATAAACTTCAGCATACATTTTGAATCCCCGTATGTTGTAATATTTCCCGGCTGATTTATTTCTGCCATAAGTGTTTTTGGGATCCTTCATCATTTTTTCAAACCCGGCCTGGAGCTTTGCAAATTCATCCTGGGAGAAAGAAAGAACAACAAATAAACTGGCAGAAAGAATCAAGAAGAGTTTTTTCATGTGTGGTGTTTAAAGGAAGGAAAGGTAAAAAAGAATGAGGTATCAAAAAATACCTCATTTCAATTAACCTTATAGCTAAAAATAAGAGACTAAAACGTATAGCGAATTGCAAATCCTCCCCAGCTTCCCACAAACCCATGTCCATCTGTAAATTCAAATGAAGGTTGCCAGTCCAGTGATAAATTAATCGGAGCGCCGCGAAACTTATAATCCAGTCCAATTACACCATCAACGCCAATACTCGAATGGCTATGATCATGCCAGTAATCATCATGGCGATGCCAGTGATGGTCATCATAAAAACCAATATGAGCACCAGGTCCTATATACCATTTGAGCCCGGTCGCCCCGGAAATATCTCCATGTATTTCATATAAACCGGTAAGGCGAAAACCACGGTCGTTAAAATACCCGATAAGTTCACCCGCATTTCTGGCATTAAAAAAATGTTTGAGAGTTATTCCTGCCGGGTAGAATTTAACTCCCAATGCTGTTCGATAAGAAGAGCTGTTAGCACTTCTGCTTTGTCCGTTTGATAAAATGGATGCGGAAAGAAGTAAGAATAAAAAAAGTAGCTTTCTCATAAAAAAATTGATTTTTTCTCCATGTTCCAACCCCATTTTCGTGCCAGAAGCAATTAAGAAATCAATTCCTTCTGAAACTCAATAAAAAATAAATTAGTACTGAAAATGCAATAAATGATGTAGCACCAAACGTGAAGGAACTTCCCAGACCCGACCATATAAAACCGGCAATAATACTCGCAAGTAAGCTACAAATACTCTGGCATGATGTGTAAAATCCCACGGCTGTTGCCGTATTTGTATCATGGGCAATATTGGTGATCCAGGCTTTGGTAATGCCCTCCGTTGCCGCTGCATAAATGCCATAGATAAAGAAGAGAATAAAGATGAATACCGTTGAAGGATGAAAAGCAAATCCGGCGTACACGATCACAAACATCAGCAGTCCAAGCATAAAAACTTTTCTAAGTCCAAATTTGTCTGCTAACGAACCAAACGGGAATGATGCTGCTGCATAAACGAGATTGTAAAAAATATATGCCGCAATGGTAGTAGCATCACTCCCGGTTATTTCCTTTGTCAGGAGCAATAAAAAGATATCGGAACTGTTGAATAAGGCAAATAACAATAAACCAACCACCAATTTTTTATATTCGGGTGATGCAACGGACCAGTATTTAAAGAATGAAAAAAAATTTCCCGCTGGTAACGTGGATACCGGTTCTTTCTTTTCTTTCAATAAAAAAATCAATAGCACGGCAATGATACCCGGAATAAATGCGAAATAAAAAAGTGATACGTATTGCTTAGGGAAAACGTAAAGAAATGATAACGCAATGATGGGGCCGATGGCAGCACCCAGTGTATCAAGACCGCGATGAAAGCCGAAAATCCTGGCTTTGGTTTCTTTTGTTGATTGTTGTGATAACAATGCATCTCTTGCTGCGGTTCGTAAGCCCTTGCCAAAGCGGTCTATTGTTCTTGCAAAGAATATCCATAACGGATAAGTAAGCACCGCCATCATTGGTTTACTGATCGCACTAAAAAAATAACCGCTCTTTATAAAAGGTAAACGGATCCCTTTTTCATCACTTAGCTTGCCAAAATATCCCTTGCTTATGCCTGATGTAAAATCGGCAACGCCTTCAAGCAATCCAATCAGAAAAACAGAAAAGCCGATCTCTTTTAAATAGACCGGCACAACCGGGTAGATCATTTCACTTGCTATATCGGCAAACAAACTGACAACAGAAAGAATGATAACTGTGCGATTGATGATGCGCATGGAAGGATTTGCGATATGCAAATGTGCCGATTATTGGCGTGAATGGTCAATGGTAAATGGTCAATAATTGCAGAGACAAGGCATGCCGTGGCGTCCCGGAAAAGATGGGTCAATAATTGTAGAGGCAAAGCATGCCTTGTTGCTACTAATGTTCAATGCAAACAACCGATCATCGAATCCATGAGCCGGTCTCAAAAATATTAACAGCAAATTCGGAAACTCCACAATTAAAAAAACTTTGACTTTCAAGCGCTTTCGCTTTGATAATTCAAACAAATTCACCCAACTTTGCACACATTAAATCCAATCCTGATACATGGGACTTTTTAACTGGTTTACGCAAGAAATAGCCATCGACCTGGGTACTGCCAATACCCTCATCATCCATAACGACGAAGTAGTAGTAAATGAGCCTTCAATTGTAGCATTGAACCGCAACAATCCCAAGGAAGTACTAGCTGTGGGGAAAAGGGCATTGATGATGCATGAAAAAACTCATGAAAGCATCCGTACAGTACGTCCCCTAAAAGATGGTGTGATCGCTGACTTTAATGCCGCGGAACTGATGATCCGCGAACTGATAAAACTGGTCTATCCAAAGAAGCCGCTGTTTCCACCAAGCTGGCGAATGATGATCTGTATTCCTTCATCAATTACTGAAGTGGAAAAGAGAGCCGTTCGTGATAGTGCAGAACAAGCGGGTGCCAAAGAAGTTTACCTGATACATGAACCCATGGCGGCGGCACTTGGGATTGGTATCGATGTAGAGGAACCGGTCGGTAATATGATCATTGATATTGGAGGGGGTACTACTGGTATTACCGTGATCGCCCTGGCAGGTATAGTTTGCGATCAAAGTATTCGTATCGCCGGGGATGAATTCACAGCCGATATCATGGAAGCGCTCCGTCGTTATCACAGCTTGCTGATCGGTGAAAGAACTGCCGAACAGATCAAGATACAGGTTGGCGCAGCAATGAAAGACCTGGAAACTCCGCCGGATGATATCCCGGTCAATGGCCGTGACCTCGTAACCGGTATTCCAAAACAGATCATGGTTAGCTTCCAGGAGATAGCTGAAGCGTTGGATAAAAGTATTTTCAAAATTGAAGAAGCCATCCTTAAAGCTCTTGAACAAACACCGCCTGAACTTGCAGCCGATATTTACCGTCGCGGGCTTTACTTAACCGGCGGAGGAGCTTTGTTAAGAGGTCTTGACAAAAGATTAAGCCAAAAAATCAAATTGCCGGTGCATATTGCCGATGATCCGCTAAAGAGTGTCGTGCGTGGCACAGGCATTGCATTGAAGCATTACGACAGGTATCCATTTGTAATGAGATAAACCCCCTGTCCCCCTTTGCTTCTCCCGCCTTTGGCGGGATCGCAATGACGAGGGGAGACTTATCTTGAAGAGACCTGCAACAGTTGAATAGTTCTTTAAATTGATTTTTATTTTTATGAATCCGGCAGTTGGCCTTCTATTCAGCCACTGTTGCGTCGCACTCTTCAGCGTTCGGCAATTTTATTCAGCATTTAAAATAGACTGTATAAAGTTTTGCAAAACGTCTTATTTAATGAATTCGCAATACAATAAAAATATTCAAATCTAAGTTCTCCGCCTTAGGCGGAGACAGGCTATGCGTAACGTATTTCTTTTTATCCGGCGTTATTTTACTTTTCTCAGTTTCGTGCTGTTGCAGGTACTTGCCCTGTCCATGTTATTCCGTTACAATAGAACGCATCGGGCTGTTTTCCTGGGAAAAGCTAACGAATTAACCGGCTACTTCAATTCAAAATACGATAATGTAGACGACTATTTTCACCTGAAAGAAGAAAACCTGCGTGTCCATAGAATGAATGATTCGCTGCTGAACCTGTTACCACGAAATTTTATCAAAGTTGATACCGGCTCCCATGTTATTACCGATACCGTTCAATTTGACACTACTTATATGGTGAGAAGGTACCTGGCCAAAGAAGCCAAAGTAGTAAGCAACTCGATCAATAGCCTCAAAAATTATTTTCAGCTCAACCGGGGTTCAAAACAAGGTATAAAAGATAACATGGCAGTGATCAATTCCGACGGCAGTGTCGTGGGACAGATCGTTGGAGTAAGTGAAAATTTCAGCCAGGTTATGAGTCTTCTTCATATTCATAGCACGGTAAGTGCCATGATGAAAAAAAGCAGGAACAATGGAAGGATCGAATGGGATGGACAAAGTTCAGTTTATCTTACTTTGAGAAATATTCCCAAAAGTGATTCCGTATTGGTTGGCGATACGGTCCTCACAGGGATCAATTCTTATAACTATCCACCTGGTTGGATGATCGGTACCGTCTCAGAAATTGTTGAAGATAAAAGCACAAACTTTTATGTGTTGCGGGTAAGACCCTTTGCAAATTTCCAAAACCTGCAGCAGGTTTTTGTGGTGGAAAATTTACAACGGGAGGAGCAAGTGGCATTGGATAAAGCAACGCAGAAAAAAGTGGATGACCTTAACAAAAGGAAAGCACAATGAGCGACCTGTTAAGAAATATAATTCGTTTTATTCTATTTATTGGCATACAGGTATATATACTTGATAATGTACCACCATTGCACAGATTCATTGTCCCGGTTATCTACTTCCTGTTCATTCTTTGGCTGCCTTTTTCTATTTCAAGATTCTGGCTATTGATCATTGGTTTCCTCACCGGCTTAACCTATGATTATTTCTTCGGAAGTCCGGGGTTACATGCAGCTGCCTGCGTGCTGATCGCCTATTTCCGGCCATTTATTGTCAATATTCTTATTCCAAAAGATACTTCTGAATTCAACTACAGCGAACCTTCGGCAAAGGCAATGGGTTGGGCACCATACATGGTATATGTGTTTGCACTCTCCCTGTTGCATCACGGGTACATATTACTATTGGAATGGCTTGACGTTGGCAACTTCCTTGATTTCCTTATCAAAGTGGTTTCTACAACCGCAATTAGCATGTTGCTTATTGTTACTGCGGAAATAATATTTCCCAGGAGGCTTAAGTACCGTACCAATACAGCGTAAGAAAATTTATAATAGAAAATTAAATAGTGGTGGCGCCATTTTAAAAACTACTACTTCGTTGTAATTTGCACCCGTACTGTGTACCTGCCTTTCAGGCAAAAATTTTACACGTACCATTTTTATTATGCCTGTGTTTAACCAATCGAGAAGCCGTATCATAAAGCTTATGTTCTCCGTTGCGTTCCTGGTGATACTTGCGCAAATGTTCAATTTGCAGGTCATTTCCGACAAGTATAGTAAGCTGGCAATGGATAATGCGGTTTATCCAAAGATCGTTTATCCTGAACGCGGAATTATTTTCGATCGTAAGGGGAAAGCGATATTGAATAATGCCATCATGTATGACCTTATGGTTACTCCGTCAGAAGTGAAAGGAATTGATACGCTTGATTTTTGCAGAATGATGGAGATCGATATTACAGAGTTCAACAGGCGCATCGCTGAAGCCATTGTAAAAAATAGAAGTTTTCGTCCTTCCATATTTGAAGACCTGCTAACACCTGAAATGCAGGTAAGGTTTGAAGAGAATAGCTGGAAATTTCCTGGCTTTGTTTTGGTACAAAGACCGGTACGCGTTTATCCTTTTAATGCAGCTGCACACATCCTTGGCTATGTGGCTGAAGTAAATCAAAGGCAGATTGAAAGCGCAGAAGGTTTCTATAGAATGGGCGATGACGCCGGCCAGACTGGTTTGGAATCGGTTTATGAAAAAGTATTAAGGGGTCAGCGTGGCGTACAGTATCTAATAAAGGACAATAAGAACAGGCTGGTTGGTTCATATGAAAAAGGAGAATTTGATACAGCGGCGATCGCAGGGCGTGGTTTGAGGACTTATATCGATATTGAATTACAACAACTGGCAGAGAGATTAATGACCAATAAAGTTGGATCTGTGGTGGCGATCGATCCGAAAACAGGTGGCATTCTTGCAATGACATCCGGGCCAAATTTCGATCCGAATGAACTAACGGGACCCGATAGAAATAAGAATTATACGAGACTTGTACTGGATGTAAAAGCGCCTTTATTTAATCGTGCGATCAAAGGTCAGTATCCACCGGGTTCTACGTTCAAACCGTTGGGCGCATTGGTTGCCCTGGATGAAGGCGTGATCACCCCATCTTTTGGGTATCCCTGTCGGGGCAGGTACCACGCCTGTGGCCATGGCAAACCAGCCTGCACACACTCGAATGCCGGTCATGCAGCGAACCTCAGATTGGCAATTGCAAATTCATGTAATTCTTATTTTGCTCATATATACCGGATGGCAGTAGATAATCCTGCGTACAGAAATGTAAAGGACGGATATGCCCGGTGGCAAAAGTATATGAACGCTTTTGGCCTAGGTACCCGCCTTGGAATCGATCTGCCAAGCGAAGACAGGGCAAATATTTATGATACGGCGGCCTACAACAGGGAATACCTTAACCGGTGGAATTCATGTACAAATCTGACATTGGGCATCGGGCAGGATAGAATGACCGCTACGCCTCTTCAATTGGCAAATGCCATGTGCATCATCGCTAACAAAGGGTACTATTACACACCGCATTTTGTAAAAGGAATAGATGGTGAGACCGAAGGGGATACGGCATTTTTAAATAAGTACAGAAAAAAACATGAAGTTCTTACCAATATTCCTGATGAAGCTTATAATGAAGTGATCGATGGGATGCACGATGTAGTTGAACATGGTACAGCACGTATTGCAAGAATTCCGGGAATAAATGTTTGTGCAAAAACAGGAACTGCCGAAAACTCGACAGTACTTGATGGTAGAAAACTTGACCTTCCTGATAACTCCATGTTCGTGTGTTTTGCACCCAAGGAAGATCCCCAAATTGCTATTGCCGTAGCTGTAGAAAATGCAGGCTTTGGTGCTACCTGGGCGGGTCCAATTGCAAGAATATTGATGGAAAAATATTTGAATGATACACTGCAAACAAAAAGCAAAGAAGATGTAGAGCGCATCTCCAAGACTGACCTGATGCCAAAGTATTATGTCAGAAAACAATTCATTGCAGACTCAGTAAGGGCATTTGAGTGGTTCAAAATGACAAAGGACAGTGCTTATATTAAGAAATATGTTTTCGAAAAACCTGGAATTCATGTTCCGGGACAAAATGAAGATCAAAGAAGCTATAGCCGTACAAGCGTTGCCATTTGGAAAGATGAAAGATCGAATCGTCAAAAACACTTAGCCCAACCTGCATGAGGCAACGAAACCCTGAGATATCAAAAGGCGTTGACTGGAGCCTTGTTTGGCTTTGGGCCTTGCTTTCAACAGTGGGTATGATTGCCATTTTTGCAGTAACGTATCATGAAGGCGATAATGTAGTGCAAAGCTTTTTAAGATTCAGAACCGATTATAGCCGCCAGTTCTATTTTTTTGTGGCTTCGTTATTTGTTGGGTTATTTATACTTCTTACTGACAGTAAGTTCTTTCCTGCTACCTCCAACCTTTGGTATGCAGCCGGTATTTTTCTTTTATTGCTTGTATTTCCATTAGGATCAAAAGTAAAAGGAACTGAATCGATCATTAAAATCGGGGGAAGTATCCAGTTTCAGCCCGCTGAATTTTGTAAGATCTGTGTGGCACTCGCCCTGGCAAAATACCTTTCAAGACCAGAAACTGATTTTCGACGAACCCAATCTCAACTTTTTGCAGCTGCTATTGCTTTGATTCCCGCATTGCTTAGCATTGCGCAAAGCGAGACCGGACTGGCACTTGTTTATTTTTCCTTTTTTATTGTGATGTACCGTGAGGGTTTGTCTTCTGCAGTTCTTGTTATTGGGTTCTCTGTCGGCACATTAGTAGTGGCAACTTTACTTATTGAAAAAAATCTGCTTGCAGTTATTCTCCTGGTGATAACAGGTCTTCTCATTTATTTCATGAGGCGCCAAATAAAAAGGCGCGGATCCCTTCTTCTTAAGATCATCCTTATTGGCGCTTTATGTATAGGCATTCAACGCTTCGGTGTACCGTTTGCATTTAAACATGTATTAAAGCTTTACCAGGTGGAGAGGATATACAGCACGATCGGAAAAGAAGTACCCCAGGAATATATTGATGCACATAAAAAGGAAACAGAAGCGCAGGCTGGCAAGAAAAAGGATACAGATTATAATGTCAAGCAATCGAAGATCGCAATTGGCAGTGGTGGCTTTGCCGGCAAAGGATTATTAAAAGGGACACAAACACGTTTTGATTTTGTACCGGAACAAAGAACTGATTTTATTTTTTGTACCATTGGCGAAGGCTTTGGTTTTATTGGGAGTCTCGTCTTGTTAAGTCTTTACCTTGTTTTATTGTTTCGGATTGTAGCTGTTGCAGAACGACAGCGAAGCGTTTTCAGTCGCTGTTATGCATACGGAGTGGGCGCTGTTTTCTTTTTCCATATCGCTATTAACCTGGCAATGACAGTCGGGTTGGCACCTGTTATTGGTATTCCGCTGCCTTTTGTTAGTTATGGGGGCACCTCGCTGCTCACCAACACAGTGCTACTTTTTATTCTTATACGTTTGGATGCTGACCGGCAAATGGTCCTGCGCTAATGAACGCGAATTAAAACGAATTGGCGCTAATTCGTCTTAATTGGCGGAAATTCGTGTAATGAAAATTATTCCTCTTAGCGAAGGCACATTTACCATTGATAAGACAAAACTCTTTGTTCCTTTTGATGCCGATGTTCAGGAACTTCAGGGAAGACCTGCTGGCAGTTTGCTCGTAGAGATCCAACCATTTGTTGTAATTACCTCAAAGGATATTTTGTTGTTAGACACTGGACTTGGTTTTGAGAAAGGTGGAAAGCTTCAGCTTCATAAAAATCTTACTGAAGCGGGCATCAATCCTTCTGATATTACAAAAATCTTGTTGACGCATTTGCATAAGGATCATGCTGGCGGGATTTCAATGGGAAGTGATCATAAACAATTGAGTTTTCCCAATGCAAAGTATTATTTGCAGAAAAGAGAATTGGATTTCGCATTTGAAAAAGGGTTTCCATCTTATATCACTGAAGAATTTGAAATATTGAAAATTTCACCGCAGGTTGTCTTGTTAGAAGATGATGAAGGAAAGATCAATGATATTATTCATTATAAAATTACCGGTGCTCATTCTCCGTTTCACCAGGTTTTTTGGATCAGGGATAATGATAAAACAATCTTCTTTGGTGGTGACGATGCGCCTCAACTGCAACAAATGAAACATCGGTTTGTGGCGAAATATGATTTTAATGGCAAAAAAGCAATGGAGCTAAGAAGAAGTTGGTGGGAGCAGGGGCAGAAGGATCACTGGACGTTTCTATTCTATCATGATGTTAAAAACCCTGTCGTTGAATTTTAGATTTCGGATCTTAGATTTTTTAAGCGCTTGCAATAAATCTAAAATAAACAAAAAGGCCGGCCCTGAGATAGAGCTGGCCGTTGCTAACCTATGAAAAACACCGAGATTAAAAATGCTATTCTATTAAACTGCGATTACGTATGGTTGGTCGTTCATCTTTGCGAGACCTGATCTGTTCCCGCTTTATTTTGGTGATCTCCTGGACAAAAATGTCCTGTTGTTTATACACGTCATTACTTCTCTTTTCACCAACAATTTCCTTAAACTCGGTACGATAACGTAGTCTCAGGTCAACAATTTTTTGTTGTCGAACAAGACCATCATCTTTGTTTTCTCTAAGGGTTTGTCTCCATTCCCTGAAGTAACGGATAAAAACGGGGGTAAATCGTTCGGCCTCATTTTTCGAAAGGTTCAGTCTCCGCTGAATGAATTCTCTCATCTTATCCCGGATCTTATCATTGTCATCGTCCTGCGCAGTGGCAGCAAAGCCGGCAAAGAAAGCAAGGGTTAATATGAGTAAAACTTTTTTCATTTTCTTAGTTCATCAGGGCGTCTATATCATCATTAGATTCCAACGCTATGGCATCGTTTAAAAACTCATCTAATTCTTTTTGTGAAACATCTTTCATCAGTTCCTTTACTTCTTCCTGCGTAGCTGCTTCATTTTCTTCAGCTGTTTTTTGCGTTTCATTCGGAGCTACCAATGTTACAAATTCATTTATCTTTTCATCACTCACCTTATTGATCACATTCTTTTTTACCCAGGCCTGGGGATGTTTATCAATATTAATTGTACCGTTGTTGAACAGCAGCAAACCAGTTATCGCAATAATTCCAATAACCGCAGCCGCCACTGCCATACGGGACCATTTGCGTTTTGTTATTGAAATAACTTTTGCTTCTTTTTTCTCAACGGTTGTTCCAAGCGTTTCAAAATATCCCTCAGGTATTGAATAAGGATTTTTATTTTTTAAACTGCTAAGCAATGGTGATAAACTTTCTATCTCTTCTTTACCTGATTGTCCGAAGGACTCCTTGGGGAGATGATTGACATTTTCATTTAACCTCGCCATCACACTATCACCAAAGTCCTGAAAAAACCCAAGAGGAACAGAATAAAGCATTTCTTTAGAGATATTGCTTAGCAAAGGAGACAAGTATTCCAGCTCTTCTTTTGCATTAGTGGCTTCCAACGCCTTAATGCGATTTATGATCTGGGTAGGGAGCCCCTCAAAATAACCATCAGGTACTGCATAGAGATTTTGAGGGCTAAGGTTTCCCAGAGTACTACTTATATCATTTAATTCTTTCAATATCGTATTCCTGTTTGTCATTTTACCGTGATTAAGACGGCAATTGGGTGTGTAAGTTTAATGATTCTTAATGTATTCCTCTACTTTTTTCACTGCGTGGTGGTAGCTGGCTTTCAATGCTCCCTCGCTGGTTTCCAATACTCTACTCATTTCTTCATAGGGCATCTCGTCATAATACCTGAGCTGAAAGACAATTCTCTGTTTTTCAGGTAATTGTTGGATGGCCAATTGAAGTTTCCACTCCAGCTTATTTCCGTCAAAATGCCTATCGGCTTTTATCTTGTTTTCCAGGCCGCTTTCCACATCGCTTAAAGAGACGGCTGCCCGCTTTTTTTGCTGCTCCAGAAACGTTAAACATTCATTGGTCGCCACCCGGTAAAGCCAGGTATATAATTGACTGTCCTCCCGGAAATTTTCAAGCCCATTCCAAACCCGGATCATTACATTTTGCAACACATCATTGGCATCTTCATGATCAACTACCATTCGCCTCAAATGCCAATACAGTTTCTCCTGGTATTTCCTGATGATGGATGTAAACGCTTTTTCCTTTGTAACAGGGTTACGGAATTCTACGAGCAATTCACTATCGCTTAGTGTTGTCAGGGCCATGTGGTTCGGTCTTTTAGTCAGGTTTAGAATATTGGAATACGGAAGCGTTTAACCTTGTTGACAGTATAAAAGTAGAAATTTTTATTTTGTTTACCAGCTTTTGATGCCCTGATTGAAATTCTGTTGCGACGCTCCGTTCAACTTTCAGTTCTTTATTGAACAAAAAAGCTGTTGCTTAATAGCAACAGCTTTCGTAAACAGATATTATTCAAACTTATTTTCTGGTCATAACTTTCTCGACCGCGACAACAATATCCGGTACATCCAATCCATATTTCTTTAATAACTGTGCGGGAGTTCCGCTTTCACCAAATGTATCTTTTGTACCAACATATTCGATTGGCACAGGAAAATTCTTTGAAGCACATTGTGCAATTGCATCACCCAATCCTCCAATGATATTATGTTCTTCTGCAGTAACAGCACACTTTGTTTTTCGAAGTGAATTGATCACGGCTTCTTCATCCAATGGTTTTATTGTATGAATGTTGATCACTTCCACGCTGATTCCTTTTTCCTGTAGAATGATCCCAGCCTGGATTGCATTCCATACCAAATGGCCGCAGGCAAATATGGAAACATCTGATCCTTCAGAAAAGAACTGTGCTTTACCGATCCTGAAATCTTCCGGCTTTGTAAATATCGGCCATACCGGTCTGCCAAATCGTAAATACACCGGTCCAACATGATCAGCGATTGCAATGGTGGCCGCTTTTGTTTGGTTGTAATCACAGGGAACAATTACTGTCATGCCGGGTAGCATTTTCATTAATCCAATATCTTCCAGTATCTGGTGTGTGGCTCCATCTTCACCTAATGTAACACCGGCATGTGAAGCGCAGATCTTTACATTTTTTCCTGAATAAGCGATCGATTGACGGATTTGGTCATACACCCGACCTGTAGAAAAATTTGCGAAGGTTGTAGTGTAAGGGATCTTTCCCCCGATAGTTAATCCGGCTGCAATACCCATCATGTTTGCTTCAGCAATACCGCATTGAAAAAACCTGTTCGGAAATTCTTTGATGAATTGATTCAGCTTTAATGAACCGGCAAGATCAGCGGTTAACGCAACAACGTTTTCATTCTTTCTTGCTGCTTCTACAATTCCATCACCAAAACCACTACGGGTATCTTTATTGCCGGTTGACTGGATATCTTTTAGTGTGTTTGTTTTGTGCTCCATTACTTCCATAACTATTCAGATTGGGGCAAAAGTAAGAGCCCCAGAGGAATTATTAATTATTAGTTCCCCAAAGGAATAATCAATAATGTTTAAGTACTGGCCGGATAGATAACTTAATTCAGTTCGCCGGGTTTTCCCGAAAAAACCTTCTCATCGGCTTTCAGACGCTGTTCCCATTTCCAGGCGGTAGCAACCATATCTTCAAGATTGTATTTAAGCTCCCAACCCAATTCTTTTTTTGCCAATTCGTTGCTGGCATAGATGGCCATGATATCACCCGGCCTGCGCGGGCCAATGGTATAATTCAGTTTCACCTCATTTACTTTTTCAAATGCATGGATCGCTTCCAGAACGGTTACTCCGTTACCTGTTCCCAGGTTAAATACTTCACATGAAGATTTATTTTTTCCTTCGGCCATATAATCAAGCGCCAGTGTATGTGCATGGGCGATATCAGATACATGAACAAAATCACGGATGCAACTTCCATCTCTTGTTGGGTAATCATTTCCATAAACGATCATGCCCGGAAGTTTTCCAATTGCGGTTTGAGTAATTGCAGGGAAAAGATTTTGCGGTTTGCCTACCGGCATTTCCCCGATTATAGCAGAAGGGTGGGCACCAACAGGATTAAAATATCTTAATAAAATACACCTCGTACCGGAACTCTTTGCAAATTCATTCACGATCTGTTCACCCATTTGTTTTGTATATCCATAAGGGGATTCTGCCGGTTTTGGTAAGGTGGTTTCCGTCACGGGGCTGTGATCAGGCGTGCCATAAACTGTACATGACGACGAAAAAACAAACCAGGGAATTTCAAAATCCTGGACACATTTTAAAAGATTGATAAGGGAAAACAAATTATTCTCAAAATACAGTAGTGGCTGTTCCACTGACTCATTTACTGCTTTATAGGCCGCAAAATGAATAACACCTCTTATATCCGTATTTTCCTGGAAGATGGCGAATGTATCATCGAAATTGCAGAGGTCGACTTTATAATTCTTCACTCTTTGCCCGGTGATTTTTTCCACTCTTTCAAGCATGCTTGCATGCGATCTTGAATTGTTATCAACAGAAATTACATCGTAGCCGTTTTCAATCAGGTCAACTATTGTATGAGAACCAATATAGCCGCAACCGCCCGTAACAAGAATTTTCAACATGAATACTAAGATTTATTCATGCAAAAGTCGGAAAATCGAAAGAGACAGGGTTATAAAAAAAGTTTGACGACCGAATATACCCCGGCAGCTAAAACACCACTTACCGGAATGGTTAATATCCATGCCCACAGAAGATTAACAGTTACACCCCAGCGTACGGCGGATAATCTTTTTGTAGCACCCACGCCAATAATTGAACCGGAGATAGTATGGGTTGTACTTACAGGAACTTTGAGCGCTTCCGTCACAAATAAAGTAATTGCTCCGGCAGTTTCAGCAGCCACTCCTTCAAAGGGAGTTACTTTGGTGATTCTTGTACCCATGGTTTTTACAATTCGCCAACCGCCGGTTAATGTTCCTAAACCCATTGCCAGGTGACAGGCAAAAGGTACCCAATAGGGAAGGTCCCTGGCATCTTCTATCTGATTGGCCGCTATCATTGCCGCAGCAATAATACCCATAGCTTTCTGGGCATCGTTGCCGCCATGACCCAAACTAAAAGCAGCTGATGATACCAACTGCATCCTTCGAAACCACTGATTAGATTTATTCGCATTAAGCGTATTCAAAAAGAACCCAAGCACTGCCAGTGCAATAATGATCAACGCTAATAAGATCCATTTAAAATTACGCGGGAAGAAAACTACTTTTAAGAAATAAGAATCATAACCTACTGTTTTTAGCTTTTCCGGATCTAATACCAGGTTACTATATAGGATAAATATTGCCAATCCCACTATGATCACGGCGACCAGTCTTGGCACGTAACTTTTTCTAAAAGAGTTAAGAAACCACAATGAAAGAATCAATGCCATGATCATTCCGATTAACGGTGCCAGGAAGATAAAAGCCGCAGTTTTTAAAATAATAGGGGTGCTGACTGACCCAAAACCTGCATGGGCAATCGCCGCTCCGGCAAATCCCCCTAATAAAGTATGGGAAGAAGAAGATGGAATGCCAAACCACCAGGTAAGCAGGTTCCAGATAATTGCTGCAATTATCCCTGCAAAGATCACTGGCAAGGTGATAAATTCCTTGTGAACAGTTTTTGATATGGTGGTGGCAACATTAAAATCAGTAAATACGTAAAGAGCAACAAAATTGAAAAAGGCGGCCCATAGTACGGCCTGGAAAGGGGTCAGCACTTTTGTTGATACTACCGTTGCGATGGAATTGGCTGCATCATGAAAACCATTGATATAATCAAATATTAACGTCAATGCAATGATGACTATAAGAAATGTGAGCATAAGATTAAATTGATGGTGTGCGAATTTTACAATGTTGCTATAGGTAACATGTATAAATCACGGGGATGCGGATTACGCGTATTTAATAATGATTGATTCTATCACATTTGCAGCATCCTCGCATTTATCCGTTGCGATCTCCATCACTGTATAGATCTCTCTTTTTTTGATCACTTCTTTTGCATCAGGTTCTGTCTCAAATAACCGTTCAATACTCATATCAAAAATGTCGTCGGCCTGGTTTTCCAGGCTATTGATCTTTACAAGCGATTCAGTTACCTGGCGGAGATTCTTCATATCCCTGAGAGTAATCACAGCACTCTTAACCAAACCGGCGCTTTGATCAATGATCTCGGCCAGTTTTTGAATACCGAGATCGTTTGGATTGACCTTATAAAAATTGATTTTTTTGGCAGCCGCATAAATTGTATCGGCAATATCATCAAGCGAAGTAGCCAGGTAGTGAATATCTTCCCTGTCAAATGGGGTTATAAAATTTCTTCCTAACTCGGTGAAAATATTATGAGTCAGCTCATCATTGGCATGTTCAAGATCTTCGATAGTATTAATGATCACAGTTCGCTTATCAAAGTCTGGCTCAGATACTAATGCCCTGAGTTTGTTACCCATTAAGGCCGAGTTAGTAGCAACTTTTTCAAATAACTCGTAAAATACCCTGTTTTTTGGAACAAATAATTTCATGATTGAATTGAAACCTGCCATAGTATTAAGAGTTAGGGGTTAAAAATTTAATTGAGCCTGCAACCGTAAAAAATTGCCGGATTGCAGATTATTTTTAAGTTTAGAGTCTTCGAATCTTCTTTTTGAAATAACATAGGATGTTGTTAATTCAAAATATTTATTGAACTGCCATTCAACACCCGCTTCCAGTTCTTTTACCACATAACGCCGGGCATCTAATTCATGTTTTTTACCACCATTGTATTGTTGAACTCTCGCAAACGGGAAAAAAATCCAGCTTTTCTTTCCTTCGAATCTCGCTGAAGCTGTAATGTACCCACCATGTAATTTTTGTATTTCAATGGAATCTTTTACAGGGTTATATTCGGGTCCCTTACCCCAGTTATACTCAGCTTGTATACCGAATGGCTTTGGATATAAAACAAAACTTCCGGCAATCCGTTGCTCTTTGAACTCGAAATCGCTGACCGCTTTAACAGTAGGGCTTCGTAGATCTGCAGGTAAAACATATTTTCCTGTGTATGCCTGAATACCCGGCTCAATAATTTGTTTGCCAATTGAAAAAGGATAACTTACCCTTGCCACCATATGCAGATCATTATTCTGTTCTGCGCGGTTAGCCGTTTGACCATTGTAGACACCAAAAGCAAACACACCGTAATCCCCGGAACCTTTAAGATTGTCCCTCACAAGAGCAGTGAAAAGTTCCCTTGTTTTTGTCGGCGCCCAATAAAAAAAAGCCCCCAAATCCCTCTCATTTGCAACCGCACTGTTAAGGCCGTCGTGGCGGTCGAGTGGCAACCTGTTCTGGCTACTTTGCATATTTTCAAAACCATAAGGAACTTTGCTCTGTCCTAAACGAACTCTAAACTCACCAGATCTATCCAATGACAGGTCAATATACGCATCGCGTAACTGGAGAATATTTTGTGTTGTACCAGCACTGCTGCCAAAATCAGGCTGAATGTAGAAGAATACTCTTTTGTGAATATAACCGCTAAGCACAATTCGCCCTCGCCGAATAATAAAGCCACCTCCTTTACCGATCGATCGGTCACACTGTTCGCACCTAAGATTTTCATTTGTTTCTAACAACCTGTTGTAGCGGACCTGCATGTAGCCCCTGATGGAAAAATTTTCATACCACAATTTTTTTTCCTCTTTTAATGGGGTAGTGATCACTTCGTTTTTAGGTTCTTGAGCGATAAGATCCGGTAGATGCAAAAAAAACAGCATGGCTGTCAGGCATAAATACCTTTTCATCAG
>JAICPX010000690.1 GCA_025929635.1 Chitinophagaceae bacterium | reverse complement strand
TGCGATTAGTTACTTGTTACAAGCCATCTATCTTGACTCAAATTATACGGATGCCTATTTATCGCTTGCAGGGGTATATGGTCAAATGAAGAAATCTGACCTTTCGGTAGAGTATTATGAAAAGGCATTAAGAAGAGATACGTTTGCTACAAGAGTTTACAGACTTCCTTATGCTATTAACCTCGCCGGAACTGGAAATTTCAGCAAGGCCCTGGATGCAGTTGATCAATATTTATCCAACACAAAATTGGGAGAAGCGAGTCGCAAAGCAGGTGAATTTCGCAAACGATGTTTTGAATTTGCACTGGCACAGGAAAAAAAGAATGCGGGACGCAATTACCTGTTTGCGCCAAAAAATGCAGGCGATAGAATCAACAGCGCGGAGTCGGAATATTTGCCCTGTTTAACAATTGATGGAAAAGAATTTTTCTTTACCAGGAGAATTCGCGGCTTTGATGAGGATTTCTTTTCAGCAAAATGGGATGGCAGGGATTGGATAAAAGCAGCTCCGCTTGGTGGGAATGTCAATACTGACCAGAATGAAGGAGCACAAATGATATCCCAGGACGGTCAATGGCTCGTATTTACTGCATGCAATCGCCAGGATGGCTGGGGTAGCTGTGATATCTATATTTCATTTCTTACCCCACAGGGATGGAGTGAGGGATTGAATCTTGGCGGGCAGATAAACACCGATCAGTGGGAATCACAACCCTGTTTATCACCGGATAAAAGAGAACTGTTTTTTGCAAGCCGGAGAACGGGCGGATATGGCGGCAGTGATATTTATGTATCACGTTTGCAATTGAATGGTGAATGGACAACTCCTGAAAATCTTGGGCCTCAAATAAACACTTCGGGGGATGAATCGTGCCCCTTTATTCATGCCGATAATCAAACCTTATTTTTTACGTCAAATGGTTTGCAGGGGTATGGTGGATCTGATCTTTTCTTTGCAAGAAAGGGACCAAAAGGTGATTGGAGCATACCTGAGAATCTGGGTTATCCTATTAATACCATTTATGATGAAGGCACATTATTCATTGCAGCCGATGCAAAAACAGCATACTATGCAAGTGATAGAACGGACAGCAAGGGCGGTTTGGATATTTACAGTTTTGAACTGCGCGAAGATGTACGGCCTTACAAAACACTTTGGGTAAAAGGAAAGGTGTTTGATCTGAAAACATCAGCAGGGATCCCATCATCCGTCGAGCTCATTGATCTCGCTACCAAACAACTGATCACAAAAGTCCAGACCGATGAAACCGGCCACTACCTGATCACCCTGCCGGTTGGAAAGGATTATGTATTCAACGTAAACCGGAAAGGATACCTTTTTTATTCTGATAATTTCATGAGTAACCGCGCCCCTGATTCAACGTATGAAAAAAATATCCCGCTGCAACCGATCGAAGCCAATGCCAGCGTGGTGCTGAAAAATATTTTCTTTGACGTCAACAGCGCGGAGATAAAGCCGGAATCACAGGTAGAGCTGGATATACTGGTGCAGTTATTAAATGAAAACCCGGGGCTGAAGATCGAGATCGGCGGTCATAC
>JAICPX010000330.1 GCA_025929635.1 Chitinophagaceae bacterium | reverse complement strand
ATGATACCTTGTTCGGAAGCCTTCAGTGGTGATTAGTTTTTCTTCTACAAATTCTTTGATCAAATTTCTCTCGCCAGGCTCATTTTTTTGAATTGAATTGTTTGCCTGCATCACGGCTTCTTCATAAATGGATCGCAATATTGCTTCTTTGGGATATTTGTTCAACAACTCTGCTGAAAGCTTTCCCCCGCCGCTGTCAATTCTTTCTTTATCTATATAAGCGCAGACCTGGCTTAATAAGGATGGTTCAACTGTTATCAGGTTATAATCATCTACACCCTGTGCAATAGTAAAATAAGAAACAAGTCGTCGTGCCTCTGATGGGTTGATATTTTCTCGCCATGTTTTTGTAATTACCTCGTAGGCCTGGTTACCATTCATCGGCAACAATCGGAACCTCGAATATTTTAGTGAGGGGATCCTTGACGTTATACTTTCAAACTCGGGAAGATATTCTTCACGAAACGCGAAAACAATTTTTGCCTTTTGTTTTCTGTAATTATACCCGATTGCTTCCTTTTGATTGAGAAATCTTGATTTTAGCCTTTCAGGAATATTGTTTTCTATAAGATCTGATAATTCTTCCCAAAAAATTGGTAACTCCGTTGCCGCAAAACGAAGATTTGACCTGGCCAGTGTAAATATTTCTTCGAACTGGTCAAAGACCAGGATGGGGGTTACCGTTTTCCATAATGGTTCTTTATGAAAATATTCCCAAAGTGTTTCGGCAGAAGGATATGATTCAACTTTGAAGCCGTATTTATCAATTTCTTCTTTTAAAACTTTTTTTATTTGTGTTAACAGGTCCGGGCTATTGTCATTGAATTCAAGTCTTATCCGGAAGGGAAGGCAGAAACTTTTTCTCAGCCGCGGAAAAACGCCGGCATTTAATAAAGAGGTTTTTCCCGTGCCCGATCGTCCAAAAACTATCGTTAATGTGTTCAGTTCAATAAGACCTGTAAGTGTATCGGTTTCAGCATCACGACCAAAAAATGTATTTGACTGGGCTTCCGTATACGATTGCAAACCCAAAAAGGAATTTGCAGTTGCCGGGTGGTTGATGGTTGGGGGCATATCGTTACTTAAGCAAGGTTAAGAATTTTCCTTATGTCACTTAAAAATTCCTGGTCAGGATTTCCGTGCGGCACTTTGGCGATGTTGATCTTCGAATCAAAGTGTTTTGAGATCTTATCGCTGTACAACCTGCTATCGTCAATTACAACCGGGATAAGATATTTACCGGCTTTCTTATCTGCATTGCGAAATATCCATTCATTTGTTCCCTGCATCCATTCTTTTTGCACATAGCCGTCTTCATGTTCGAGACTGTTTTGTGAAATAAGCGGCATAAACAGATCGGCCTTACGGATATTTACAACAATTTTTTCTCTCCAATCGTCACCAGGCTCCAATTCCCGTTTATCAAACCAACAGGTGATATTTCCAAGTTGCTCGATGCCTTTTTTCAAATTCTCAACGGCCTGCATGTCGGCCCTTGTATAGCTGAGAAATATCGATTTGCTTTTTCCATCGCCGGGATTTCTTTTTTTCCATTGTGCGTTCAATTCATTGACAAACGCCGCAGTAGTGCCTTCATAGGTTATTACATCATAGTTCTTTAAAAATGCATTTTGTTCTGCCCGGAGATCAGAAGGATCGTTTACAATGATAATTGTTCTTTTAGTGCCCCATTCATGCAAGGGTTCATTAGATAGCAGCCGCAAGGCAAAACGAACCATCCAATCAGGAAAAGTGCAACCAAGGAATAAAAGATTTTTATTCTTTAATGCGCTGACAATATTTGTAGCGCCACTCATTTTTTCTTTAAAGAATCCCGTGTACTCCAGCATGTCTTCTTCGCTCAATGCCGGGTCAACATTATTTAAAAGTGAGCCAAAAACATTAAATACAAAAGGTTCACTTAATTTATCTATATCCGGACAATCTGAAAATGGTTCATTGATGGAAAAATTTGTTGAGCTGGCTTTCTGCCTCCTGCTTTCAAAAATCTTTTTCTCGAGCACATTATTATAAACGGCAGTGTTGATAAAATAATTAAGGTCATTAATGGCAAGGAATTCGCTCAATACGGGAAGATCAAAATCGATATCTTTTACAACGGATTTTAGTTTTCGGAGAATATCCATGGGCTTTACTTTCTTCTCTATTTCAAGGTAATTGACGGCTTCCGATAACGTGGTCGCCTGGTAATCGGAAATTTTTTGCAGCTCTAATATTTTTCTTGACAGGTAATTATCAAGCGGAACCAGTTTATCTCCATCTTTGAACGTGTACATTTCTTTGCCAAGGATGGGGGTGAGTTTTTTCTCGGCAATAAAATCAAGCAGCTCATCCCAGTCGTATTGATCTGAAAATACTTTGTTCATAAATTGTATTGCTTAGGTTCGATTCAGTTCTTTAAGGCAGGATACAAAATGGCTTAGTAAGCAGGAACTATGAAATTAAACATTTTTAATTACTTATCATAACAGCATTTGCCATGGCAAACCTACCTCGCAAGTTTAATTTATCGGATGATAACAGACACCCTGATCTTTAATTGAATTTTGTTTATGAGAGAGAATGTAATTATCTTTTAATCTGATTAAGGCGTTCTTCGAAGTTGCACCTTATCCACCAAAAAGAATCATATGCAAACCGAATCAGTGACCGAACAACCGCTTAAGTTGGGAAAGGAGTATCCCGGTCCAAATGAGATCAAGGTAGTTGATACCATTGTCAAAATGTTAAAGGCAGAAATGCTCCGGCTGTATCCGCCGGGAAAAGCCCTGCAAAGAAGACAAGTGCATGCAAAGATCAACGGGTGTGTGAAGGCAGAATTCATTGTAAGACCTGACTTGCCGCAGGACTTAAAAGTGGGTTTGTTCAAAGAAGCAAAAAGTTATCCTGCCTGGATACGTTTTTCAAATGGTGATACACGGATACTCAAAGATGCTAAGAAAGATTTCAGGGGTTTTGCCATAAAGATCATGAATGTACCCGGCAGGAAACTGGACCTTAATCATCCCGACATCACCAGTCATGATTTTATCATGATGAATAATAAAACTTTTTTTGTGCGCGATATCCATGAGTTTGCAAAGATCTTATTTATCGTAACAACTCCTCACACATGGGCATCGATTCCCAGAAAATTTGCAATTGGACTTTCTAATATTCCGTTCTTAATAAGGGCAACTAAAGCAAAAACAAAGCTCAAACACCCGGCTGAGATCCCTTACTTCAGCACAACGGCTTACCGTTTTGGTGATGAATCAAGGGCAGTGAAGTATGGAATATTCCCCGCTGCTGATAACAAGCTTTTATATCCTGATCTTAAAAGTGATAATTTTTTACATGTTAATATGGCTGCCACAGTTAAGGAGCATCCCCTGGTATACGATTTCTGTGTACAATTTCAGACTGATCCCCGAAAAATGCCTATTGAAGACCCATCAGTCGAATGGACCTCAGAATTCATCAAGCTGGCTACTATCAGGATACCCACACAGGCGATCGATACCAAAGAAAGAGAAGAAATAGGCGAGCATCTTTCTTTCAATACATGGCATGCCTTAGCTGAACACAGGCCATTGGGAGTAATGAACAGGGTAAGAAAATTTATTTATGAAGAAATGTATGAATTCAGGCATAAGCATAACAACATAGAGGATAAAGAGCCGGAAGCAGGGCCCGATTTTTTTAATGATACTAAATGATACAGCATGGATAATGTCCAGATCGTTCAGCAGGTTTACAAATATTTTGGGGAGAAAAATGTTCCCGGAATTTTAACTCATTTTGATAAAGATGTAGTTTGGGAAAGACCCGGTGCTCCTGATATTCCCTTCTCGGGAACATTTAACGGGCATGAAGGACTGATCAGGTTTTTTACCCTTGTTGCCCAAAGTGTAAAGATCAGCGAGTTCCTGCCTAAGAAATTTTTAAGCGACGAAGATACGGTAGCGGTGATCGGTGATGACGAAGCCGAAGTGATCTCAACAGGCAAAAAATATAAAACACACTGGATCCAGGTCTTTACTTTAAAAAATGGAAAGGTCATTCATGGCCGTGTCTATATTGATACACTCCAGATCGCAAGAGCATTTCAGCCTTAAATGGTGCCCAGGAATTTCAAGGTACTAACCGAAGGAAAAAAGAAATAGGCCCCACCTTTGACAGTTACAAAATTTTTTAAACCGGTAATTGTTTTATTGACTGTTGTAGTTGGTATTGTGAAATTTTGTTCATCCCCGGCAGATGGATTATCCCTTACGCCAACAAACGGATCGGGATCCGCATATAGTCTTTTGAACTTTGGATTATTGGCCCATGTATATTGAATGAATTCGAACTGGCGTGAAATATCTGCATTAAAACAACCAAAGAGCAAACCGACTTTACCGTTTGGTTTGTGGTTTTCCGGGGAGCTCACAAAAGGATCGCCATAAGTACGGATACGACGCATGATGCGATGACGTTTTGTTAATTTCAACGATCCTGCCGGACCGGTTTCTTCAAAATCATCTCTCGGATTTACTCTCCGTATATGTGCCCCGATAGGACATCTATGACCTAATTCGTCGTCTTTTGAATAATTAAAATCGTTATCGGTGTTGTCGCCGCCGGGATCTTTATCAGGGTGCTTTACCAGCGGTGCTCCGCTTGGCCACCGCCCCATGAATTTAGCCGCGAGTTTTACACTCTCCTCATTATTGTTTGCTCCTTCATTTTTTGTTTTCTCTTTCAAAAAATTCCAAAAGCCATCGATATCCTGTTCAAGCTGGCGCAGAACGAAATATGTTCCGTTTCTCCCAATGTCTTTAAAACCTGAACCTTCCTCGTCATCTCTTAACAAAGAAATATCGCCTTGTGCGTCTTTCACCAATGCAGTATCGGGATAGATCCCATACTCATTCTTATATCCCATTACAAATTCTCCTGCCTTGATATTATCGTTATTGATCCCGGTAATTCCACTGCCGATAATAGCTGGTTGCGATATCCCATCGCGGAATCCAAAAGGTTCCCTGTTATTGGGTAGTGAATTTCCTTTTAATATTTGGACGACTTTACATGCACTGTTGATATTTTCTTTTATTGTATCAAAATACCTATCTGTCGTGGCTTCATCTTTTCCAAAAACCAACAATATGATATCGATTCTGTCATTGTGCGGGCCACCCCATTGCCAATGAAGGGGATCACTATTGTCAAAATCAGCAAGCAACCGTTGGCGATGAGGAGTTACCATACCCTCACGGAATTCACGGGTAAAAGAACTTACATTATTTTCTTTTAGTCCAAGTGCACTTAACCCGGAACAGGTAAAACCTAACTGGACACAGGTATCTTTCATTTCAGCATTGATATGCGTAACAGCCCCAGCCAACTCCGTAATAAACTTTTTTGCATTAGCCGCATTCGTTACCTGCAAAAGATAATATTTTGAACATGCCATTTCCTGGTAATCTTTTACCAGGTAGGCTTGTATTTCTGAAAGTTCTAATTGTTGCATGGTGT
>JAICPX010000694.1 GCA_025929635.1 Chitinophagaceae bacterium | reverse complement strand
TCAATTTCCTGTCAGTTGCCTCATTCTTAACAGGAGCAGTTGTTGCTTCGGCCATCTCCGCCTCGTGTAATTCCCGGCCAAGTGTAGATGAAATTCTTCTTTCAACAACCGGGTTCAGATTATTTTTTTCATACTCGGGCAGCCGGCTTAGTTGTTCCAATGAAATATTCGGGATCAACACATCATCTTCCTTTTTATCAAGTTCGGCCAACCCGATAGGAATAAGAATTTTTCTATTCACCAGTTTCAATTCATTCTCGTCAAGATCAACAACCATGTACCGGACTTTCTTTTCCTCTGCATCAACTATTAGTTCTTCAACCGAACCAAGTTTTTGACCCGTCATATACCTTACATCCCAGCCACGGATATCGGGTTCACCTTTGACGATCTCAAAATTTGAATGATCAAGTTCCTGCAGGCGGTTATATTTTTTCTTTTCCATAAAATTCGTTTTTAAGTATTGGTTGTTGTTTTAAATAAGTCGTCTTCTTTTCAATATTGAATTGATCCTTTCTGCCATCATTGTTTAGTAAGATCAAAGCGATTATGGTTGCAATGGCCAAAAGGGCCAATCCAAACCAAAACTCTGAAGGAGCTGCATGTCGTTTATTCAATTCCTGGTCAAGTTCCATATCATTCAATTTCAGGCTGAGACATCACCGGTGTTGATAGGATCAACCATTGATGTTTGAGTTGGATTACTGATCTTTTCCCTTACTTCAGCATTATTGTTCCATAATAAAATAAAGGCGATGGTGCCAAGAATAATTATGGAGATCAATATCCAAAGCCAGGCAGAAGAGCTTTTTCTTTTGGCTTGCACATGAATTTCGGCCATAGTTGAGTGTTTAAAGTTTTACAATAACTGACAGATTAAAAGCACATAAACTATGCCCATGTTATACCATTATTTTATATGGCGTTTTAAAACAAAAAGGCTCTTTAAAAGAGCCTTTGTCATTCAACATTACTGTACCGGGAAACGCTTATGTTGATTTTAATACCCCGGATTTTGTGGAAGTATGCTCGGGTCTGCATTGATTTTGCCCACCGGTATCGGCCATGTCCATGCCCTGCCCGACGGAACTGAGGTACTAAACAATTGCTTGCCCCGCAGCAACATCAACCAAAATAAGTCAATTGCTTTTGCTGCAGTTTCTCAAACATCTTCTCAGTTTCTTTATCCTGGTAACTTTGTGCCCAGGAAACATAGCGATAGAATTCCTTGCTACCCGGCGCATGACCACTGATCTTTCTTACGACTTGCTCAGGTACACCGAGGCTAAGCATAGTAGTAATTGCTGTCCGTCGCATGGTATGCGTGGTAGCCACATCACAAAAACGTAAAGCCTGTTTGGTATCACCCAACAATTTTTTAAGCTCGTATCGCTTTCCTCTCCTGCCCCGGGTTACCAATACAGGATGAGTAAACGCTGCCTGTTCGAGCAACTGTTTGATATATTTTTCGCCGTTGTTGGTGTTCTGTTAAGTTCAATTGCTACACTAGTTCTGTAAGCACCAACAACCAAAGCGATTGAGTTTA
>JAICPX010000194.1 GCA_025929635.1 Chitinophagaceae bacterium | reverse complement strand
ATAGCGGCCATGGTGGTGCGCTTCGTTTGGCAGAAGAAGTGGTCATAGATCAGAGCATTGTAAATAAGTGGAACAATGAAAATAAACTCCCCTTGTTTGTAACAGCTACCTGTGATTTTGCTCCTTATGATAATCCCTTTATCAATTCTATCGGGGAAAATATTCTGTTGCGGCCCAAGACAGGGGGCATTGCCATGATGACAACAACAAGACTTGTGTTCTCATTCAGTAACCGGATCATGAATAACAATTATATGCGGTTTGCAACGCAGCCAGATGCAAATGGAAAATACAGGAGTTTGGGTGAGGCAGTAATGACCGCGAAGAATTTTACTTACCAGACATCAGGGGATGTGATCAATAACAGGAAGTTTACTTTACTTGGAGATCCTGCACTTACACTGGGTTTTCCGCAATTCAAGCTGAAAACAACCAAAATAAATTCGGTTGATCCTATATCACAAACAGATACTTTATCAGCCGGTGAAAAGATTTCGATAGAAGGGGAGGTAACAGACAATAACGGATCACTTATTTCAGGATTTAACGGCACTGTTTACCCGGTTATTTTTGATAAACCACAAACAACAACTACCAGAGCAAATGACCCCGGAAGTCAGCCAGCAACGTTTCAGCAGCGATCGAATATTTTGTTTAGGGGTAAAGCTTCAGTTTCAAATGGAAATTTCAGTTTTTCTTTCAAAGTGCCTAAAGACATTAATTATCAATATGGGCCGGGAAAAATAAGTTACTATGCGGAGGACGGTACAAGGGATGGGAGCGATTATTTTGATGGATTTATTATCGGTGGATCACTGGGGTCAATTGATAATGACAGGGAGGGGCCGGAATTAAAAGCATGGTTGAATGATGAAAGATTCGTGCCAGGCAGTATCGTCAATCAGAAACCGATACTTATCATAAGGCTGATTGATTCTTCAGGCATCAACACGTCAGGTACCGGGATAGGTCATGATATTACCGCAACCCTCGATAACAATATTGATCGCCTTTTTAACTTAAATAATTACTTCGAAGCTGATATTGATAAGTATGGACAAGGCTATGTAAGATTTCAATTACCAGAACTGGAATCCGGAATTCATTCAATAAAAATTAAAGCGTGGGATATACTTAACAACTCCTCAGAGTATATACTTGATTTTACTGTTACAAATGATGACGAGCTTGTGATCGATCGTGTGCTTAATTATCCTAACCCGTTTACAACCAGGACACAATTCTGGTTTGAGCATAATAAACCGGGACAGGACATGTTTGTTCAACTACATATTTTCTCACTGTCTGGTAAGGTGGTGAAACGGCTTGAAAAAACAATAAACACCCCCGGAAACCGTTCTACAGAAATAGAATGGGATGGCAGGGATGATTTTGGTGATAAGATCGGAAAAGGGGTTTATATATATCGAATAAAAGTCTTTTGTGACGGCTCGAAACCCAAAACTATCACTCAAAAACTTGTAATTCTATAGCGAAAGGTTGATATCCCAGGTGAACAAAAAAAGCCTATTTTCGGCCGTGATTTTTAAAATTCCTCTATATTTACAAATAACATAAACTCTTACTAATGAGACCAACTGCATTTAGACTAACTGCTGCAATCCTCATCCTTGTCGGAATTGCCAAAACCACCCAGGCCCAGGTCGATCCAATTAATGTTGTGACCACCGCTGTACCTTTTTTACGAATTTCACCTGATGCCCGCGCTGCCGGTATGGGTGATCTTGCGATCGCTACATCACCAGACGCCAATTCATCATTCTGGAACCTTGCAAAAGTTCCTTTCAATACAAGCCAGGGAGGAATATCCGCTTCCTATACTCCATGGTTAAAAGACATTCTTAATGACGTGTACCTGGCTGCTATAGCAGGTTATTATAAGTTCGATGATCAGCAAGCCCTGTCTGCTTCACTACGTTATTTTAGTCTTGGAAATATCCAGTTCACAGATAATCTTGGTAACGATCTGAATACATTTCGGCCTCGCGAATTTGGTATTGATGTAGGTTATTCCCGCAGACTATCTGAAAAAGCGGGTATTGGTGTTGGTCTTAAGTACATCTATTCAAATCTTGCTGAGGGTCCTGCTGCCGGTAATAACTATAAGGCTGCCAGTGCAGTTGCTGGTGATCTTGCTTTTTACTACACCGGTCAAAACGACCAGGGACAAGGATGGGCATTCGGTGCTGTTATGAGCAATCTTGGTTCAAAGATCTCTTATACTGATAATGCTGATCAGAAAGATTATATCCCGGCTAACCTAGGATTAGGAACGACATATACAAGAGTATTCAACTCGGCTAATAAATTGACTTTTGGCCTCGATTTGAATAAGCTGCTTGTTCCAACTCCTCCTGCTGATCCTGCAACACCACAACAATTGGCTGACTACCGCAGTAAGAGTGTAATTGGTAGCTGGTTCAGTTCATTTGGTGATGCCCCGGGTGGCTTTAGCGAAGAAGTAAAAGAATTCCAGGCTTCACTGGGAGCCGAATATATGTACAACAACCAGTTCGCATTGCGTGCAGGATATTTTCATGAAGACAAGACAAAAGGTAATCGCAGGTATTTCACAATGGGTGTTGGTATCAGGTATCAGAGTTTCGGTCTTGATTTCTCTTACCTCCTTCCTTCAGGAAGTGGCGTAGATCGCAACCCGTTGTCTAACACTTTGCGTTTCTCATTGCATTTCAACTTTGATGGAACTGCGACAACAGGAAATTAATTCTAGCAGCTAATCAGATCATATGACGTCTCGCCCCCGGGCGAGACGTATTTTTTTTCCATAGGAATGCTCCAAAGGTCCTAAGGACTCCTCCGGAGAGTGCTTAGGACCTTTGGCATATATTTGATATAAATAACATTATGTCTTACCGGATTGGCAGCGGCGTAGATTTTCATCAATTAAAAAAAGGAAGAGAGTTATGGGTCGGTGGCGTGAATATTCCATTTGAAAAAGGCGCTGATGGACATAGTGACGCCGATGTGCTGCTTCATGCAATTTGTGATGCCTTGCTTGGGGCGCTTGCATTAGGAGATATCGGAATTCATTTCCCAAATACATCGGGTGAATTCAAAGACATAAGAAGCACGATCCTGTTACAAAGAACAATGGATCTTATAAAACAAAACGGCTATTCAATTGTGAACATTGATTCAACCATTTGTTTGCAGAAGCCAAAGTTGAAACAATACACAAATGCAATGCGTCGCGTCATTGCAGAAATAACAAATGTTTCTGAAGGAGATGTTTCAATAAAAGCAACTACGACTGAAGAAATGGGATTTGTTGGAAAAGGAAAAGGCATCATGGCTTATGCCACTGTATTGCTAAAAAAAGATTAACTGCTTATTTCATTTAGCAGCCATATCCGCTGCACCCGAAACTTTATCTTTGCAGGAATGCAGTCAGTTCAAATAAAGATCGTAAATACTTCAGCCAATCCTTTGCCACAATATGCAACAGAAGGGTCATCAGGTATGGACATTCGGGCTGCATTGAATTTTCCCTTAACCCTGCAACCACTTCAACGAATTTTAGTGCCAACAGGATTGTATGTTGAAATACCTGCCGGTTATGAAATCCAGGTAAGACCAAGAAGCGGCCTCGCGATAAAACACGGCATTACGTGTTTGAATTCACCGGGAACTATTGACGCTGACTATCGTGGAGAAATTAAGATTATTTTGATCAACCTTTCTTCAGAAGAGCAAGTCATCAATCCGGGTGACAGGATAGCGCAAATGATAGTTCAAAAAGTAGAACGGGCAGAACTTGCGCGGGTTGAGATTTTGAATGAAACAGCAAGAGCAGATGGGGGCTTTGGCCACACAGGAAAACAATAGCAGATGATCCGATTTTTAATCATATTGACGACGGTTTTGGCATTGATCACATCTTGCAGGTCCACCAGAAAGATCCAGACTGCTATTTCTGTAAAAAAAGATACGGTAACCATACAACCAACCACTGATCCTCATGCCGATTCGATGAGGTTCATCAAGGAAACCTACTCACGGTTGCTTGCCAATACAATCGAATTTGAAACATTTTCTGCAAAGATCAATACAGATTACCAGGGTAGTGATGGTAAAAAATATGACGTGAATGTCTTTGTCCGGATGAAAAAGGACAGCATCATCTGGGTTTCTGTCAATGGTGCATTGGGAATAGAAGGCATGAGGCTACTGATCGATAGAGACTCGGTATATATTCTAAATAAACTTGATAAAGAGTACCAGGCCCGCTCTATTGGTTATCTGCAGGAAGTGGCGGGTCTTCCTCTTGACCTGCATACGGTACAACAACTGATCATTGGCAACCCCGTCTTTCTTGACAGCAATGTGGTCTCTTATTCAACTGATGGATCCATGGTCACATTGCTTAGCGACGGGCAATGGTTCACGCACCTGATTTCAATGAATAACAACGATCACCTGGTGTTGCACAGCAAATTGGATGATGTGGATGAATTGCGCAGCCGGACATGTTTCTTAACGTATTCGGATCATAAAAATGAAAATGGAGTACAATTTTCGACCAACCGGACCATTTCTGTTACAGAGAAAGGGCAACTTGATATTAAGCTTAATTTCAGGCAGTATGCCTTTAATGAAACGTTAAGTTATCCCTTTTCAGTGCCAAAAAACTATAAAAGAAAACAGTAAATAAAATTTAAATTGCAGCTTGTCGTTTTTTTAAACTGGTCCCGACCCTATATCCCTTTACCCGTAAAACCACGGTAACCATGAAAAAATTAGCTTACCTCTTCACATTCATTGCCTTTTTGCCGGCATCATTCATGTCTGCCCAGGAAGACAAAGCACAACTTGAAAAAGAAAGACAGGAAATTCAGAATGAAATAAGGCAAATTGATGGCGAATTAAGAACAGTAAAGGGCAAAACAAAGCAGATCGTTGGACAGTACAATCTCATAGACAGGAAAATAAAATTGCAGAACAGGTATATTGCCAACATCAATAAAGAGATCCGGTTCATAGACGATGATATTTATTTGAGTAACGTTGAAATATACAGGCTCGGAAAATTGCTGGATACATTGAAAGCGCAATACTCCCGCAGCGTGGTGTATGCGTATAAGAACCGTAGCAATTATGACTACCTGAATTTCATTTTTTCAGCAAGCAGTTTTAACGATGCTGTCAAACGGATAACTTATTTAAAGAGCTATCGTGCTTACCGTGAAGAACAAGTAAATACAATTAAAGAAACGCAGGCATTGATAGCGAGAAGAAAAGAGGAACAAATTTCCCGGAAAAGACAAAAAGATGATGCATTGAAAAACCAAACGGTGCAGGCCCGGGAACTGGAAGGACAAAAGAAAGAAAAAGATGTTGTTTTAAAACAATTAAAATCACAGGAGAAAGATCTTCAGAAGCAACTTACAGCAAAGAAGAAAAGGATGAACGAAATAAACAGGGCCGTGGATGCAATTGTGAAAAGACTGATCGCTGAAGAAAAAAAGAAAGAGGAGGAAAGAAAAAAACTTGCCGGAACGAACACAACTACCACAAATCCCAATAAGACCAATGTCACTACTCCCGGAAAGACCGTCAAGACAGAAAGTTTTCTTGAGTTAAACGCGGAAGCAAAAGCATTGGGAGCGAGTTTTGAAAACAACAGGGCAAAGCTTCCATGGCCGGTTGACCAGGGCTATGTATGTGAGCATTATGGACCTTTCAAGATTGATAAGATACAGGGAGTAAACCCGGGCGTTACGATCTGTACACCGCAACCGGGAATTAATGTGAAAGCAGTTTTTGATGGAGAGGTAGTAAGCGTTTTTAATATAGCTGATACAAAATCAGTAATGATCCGACACGGAAAATATTTTACTGTTTATAGTAATTTGTCATCGGTAAATGTTGCTAAGGGTTCTGACGTTAAAACAAATCAATCGATCGGAAAGGTTGCCGCCGATGAAGATGACGGCGCCGGCGGTAAGCTCGAATTCCTGTTGATGCAGGAGAATAAGAACTTGAATCCTGAATTATGGTTGCGTAAATAATTTCTGTCGCCTTCTAAAAGCCGCCCGTCATAGGGTGCTTTCGTTCTTAGAGGAATTTCTCATAGAGATTTTCATACAAAGGGATCACGATGCTGATATCAAATTTCTTTGCATGAGTGGCGGCTCTTTCCTTGAACTGCCTCAATACTTCATTGTCTCTTAAGATCTTTATTGCCTGCTGTCCCATTGCTTTTACATCACCAACGTCACCCATATAACCAGTTTCTCCCGGGATGTTTATTTCTTTCAGACCCCCCGCATTTGTTGTTACTACAGGTACACCAGCCGCCATTGCTTCTAATGCCGCCAAACCGAAACTCTCATATTCGGATGGCAATAAGAACAGATCTGCTATTGCCAGGATATCCTCCATTTGCTCCTGCTTACCTACAAAGCGTACGGCATCCATCAGCTTCAGATCACGACAAAGGTCTTCAGCGGCAGGTCTTTCAGGACCGTCCCCAACAAGCATGAGGCGACTTGGAATTTTATCATTTAATTCTTTAAATATTTTGATCACATCAGGAATCCGCTTCAGCTTCCTGAAATTCGATGCATGCATCACCACTCTTTCACCATTTGGTGCTATCATTTTTTTGAATGCATCAATTGGCTTACGGTTAAATCGGCTGACATCCACAAAGTTTTTAATTACTTCAATCTCCTTCGTGATCTTGAAGTGCTTGTATGTTTCATCACGAAGATTGTCCGACACGGCAGTTATCGCATCACTTTCATTGATCGAGAATGTAACAACCGGGGCATAGGTTTTATCTCTTCCGACCAGGGTGATATCTGTTCCATGCAATGTGGTAATAACGGGAACATTCTTACCTTCTTTTTTCAGAATTTGTTTTGCCATATAGGCGGCAGAAGCATGGGGAATGGCATAGTGCACATGAAGGAGATCAAGATTATTATTCTTGATCACGTCTACCATTGTGCTGGCAAGCGCGGTTTCGTAAGGAGGATAATCAAACAAGGGATATGTAGGGACCTGCACCTCATGATAAAAAATATTGGGGGTAAATGCGCCCAACCGAACCGGTTGCTGGTACGTGATGAAATGTACCTGGTGACCTTTCTGCGCAAGCGCTTTTCCTAATTCTGTCGCTAATACCCCGGAACCTCCGAACGTTGGATAGCAAACAATTCCTATCCGCATGGTTTTGGTAATCGTCATAAGTGCCCGAAGGTAAATACTAAAATTTTATTACAGCTTGCCGCTTAAATCAATAATTTGTTACAAAACTGCTCATTCTTTATTTTCAGCCTTCAAACACTACACATGAAAAGTTTCGTAATTGTTTTTCTTGGTTTTTTGTTTACTGTTAACAGTTTCTCTCAAACCGAAGATTCGATAATGATAAAAAAGATATCTGATGAAATATTGACTAACGGGAAGGCATATGATAATCTGCGCTATCTCACCAAGCAAATTGGAGCAAGATTATCCGGGTCACCACAAATGACCAACGCGGAGAACTGGGGTTTGCAGGTGATGAAAGAAAGCGGTGCTGATAAAGCCTGGTTGCAGGGATGCATGGTGCCCCATTGGGTAAGAGGGGGAAACGATGAAGCAAAAGTAAGAGGCGCAAATAGGAAACTGGATGTACTTGCTCTTGGTAATTCTATGGGTTCAGGAAAAAAAGGTGTGACGGCACCGGTCATGCTGGTTAATTCTTTTGATGAATTGGAAAAAAGAAAAGATGAAGCAAAAGGAAAAATAGTTTTCTACAATTATAAATTCAACCCTACTTATGTAAATACATTCCGGGCCTATGGTGAAGCTTCAACTTATCGTGGCAGCGGTCCAAGTCGTGCGGCAAAGTACGGAGCACTTGCTGTAATCGTCAGGAGCATGAGCCATAGCACGGATAACTATCCCCATACAGGTGCAACAAGATATGTTGACTCATTTGCCAGGATCCCTGCAGTTGCTATCGGGCTAAGAGATGCTGATTGGCTGAGCAATGAGCTGCAACAAAATCCGCTGACAGTTACCATTAAAACATATGGTCATTTCCTCGATAGTGTTTTAGGAAATAACGTGATAGGTGAATTGATAGGGTCGGAATTTCCCAATGAAATATTAACGGTCGGCGGCCATTTGGATTCGTGGGATGCAGGT
>JAICPX010000283.1 GCA_025929635.1 Chitinophagaceae bacterium | reverse complement strand
GTACGAAATATCTGGATCCTGTACTAAAGGCAAATGAAATGGCTTATAAATTAAAAAAAGAAAAAGATTGCGATTTTGTAATTTGCCTGTCTCATCTCGGTAACATGTATTCTGATAATAGAGTAAGTGATAAGCGATTGGCAAGTGAAACTGAAAATATTGATCTTATCATAGGTGGCCATACGCATACATTTTTGTCGGCACCAATAACGTATAAGAATAGAAAAGGAAGTGATGTAATAGTAAACCAGGTAGGTTGGGGAGGAATAAATCTTGGGAGGCTGGACTTTGATTTCTCAAAATTTTCAAAGAAAAAATTATTCCTGTCAAGTTCAATTTCCGTTACAAAAAAAACAAAGGAATAAAAATTTTTTATTAGAAAAGATTTTTAGATATTCGTCCTCCTGTGAAAATTTTTTTTGACGTCCTATGAATAGATAGTGGAGTATAACGAAGATTCTTAACTCGATATAAATTGCTTACTAACTGATGGAGAAGAATGCTGAAAAAGTTTGGACCAATTGTTTAAAGATCATCAAAGACATTGTTGAATGGCAGCACTTCAAAACCTGGTTTGAGCCCATCAAACCGATCTCGATAAAGAATAGTATTTTAGTTATTCAGGTTCCCAGCCAATTTTTTTTCGAATATCTCGAAGAACATTATGTAAATTTATTGGCAAAGACATTAAAACGTGAATTAGGAAAAGAAGCCCGCCTCGAGTATCGTATCATGGTAGACAGTGGAAGTAAGAGCAAACAACCATTAATGATGGATGTTCCGGGTCAGGGTTATAAAAGTTATCCCAACAACGAAATGGATTTTCCTCTCATCATAAACAATCCTGTCAAAAACCCCTTTGTCATTCCGGGATTGAAGAAGATGCAAATTGATCCCCAACTGAATCCCGTTTACTTATTTGATTCATTTATTGAGGGCGATTGCAATCGCGTGGCACGTCGGGCGGGAAAAACCGTTGCAGAAAAGCCGGGGGCCAATTCATTTAACCCGCTGGTAATTTATGGCGGTGTTGGCTTGGGTAAAACCCATTTGGCCCAGGCGATCGGCAATGAGGTAAAAAGAACTCACCCCAATAAGGTAGTTCTGTACGTAAGTTCAGAGAAATTTATCAACCAGTTCATGGATCATAGTCGCAATAACGCGATCAATGATTTTATCCATTTCTACCAACTTATAGATATACTGATTATAGACGACGTGCAGTTCTTTGCCAAAGCAGAGAAAAGCCAGGATGCTTTGTTTGCCATATTCAATCATCTTCATCAATCAGGTAAGCAATTAGTGCTTACAAGTGATAAGCCACCAAAAGATCTTGAAGGTGTCCAGGAAAGACTATTAAGCCGTTTCCGCTGGGGGTTGAGTGCAGATCTCCAGGTACCGGATTATGACACAAGGATCGAGATATTGGAAAGAAAGATGAAACATGATGGCCTGGAAATGCCAAAAGAAGTGGTGAAGTATATAGCGTATAATATTAGTAATAATGTAAGAGAGCTCGAAGGGGCTTTGATCTCATTGCTGGCACAATCTTCGCTTAACAGGAGAGAGATCGATCTTGATCTTGCCAAGAAAGTGCTAAGAAATTTTGTAAAATCATCGAGCAAAGAGATAACTATCGAAACCATCCAGAAAATGGTTTGCGATTATTTCGATGTGCCCTACGATAAGCTTTTACAAAAAACACGTAAAAGGGAGATCGTTCAGGCAAGACAAATCACTATGTACCTGGCCAAAGCTTTTACGAAAAATTCGCTGAAAACAATTGGTGAGCATTTTGGCGGACGTGATCACACCACGGTTATTCATTCATGTCAAACTGTTAAAGATCTTATGGATACTGATGGTGTATTCAGGGAAAATGTGCTGGAACTTCAGCAAAAGGTGCAGTTAGCGGCGATGTAACTTAATAAATAACAAATCATAAATTCCAAATTCCAAGATGAGATAAATATTGGGATTTGGAATTTGTTTTTTGGGATATGTAGGCCTTAATGTTTATTTTTGCCACCCCTTTGAAAAAAGTAAACGGGAAGTAGCGCAGGCCGGTAGCGCACCTGGTTTGGGACCAGGGGGTCGCAGGTTCGAATCCTGTCTTCCCGACAAAAAGCAAATGGGTCGTCCCGATTTAATCGGGATCTTCCCGACAACTTGGGCAGTTCCGATCTGGTCGGATCTTCCCGAGTTTGTTTTTTAAGTCAGTCATTCTTTTGGTGAGGTGGATGAGTGGCTGAAATCAACGGTTTGCTAAACCGTCGTACGACCTTAAAGTTGTACCGAGGGTTCGAATCCCTCCCTCACCGCGCTGAAACCGTAGCAACTGCTGCGGTTTCTTATTTAATCGAAGAGTGGTTGTCAGAGTTGAGTTGCCACAAAACCTGAATGGCCAGATGCAATATTTTTGGGGCTGGTTCAGCGCCGGACAATATTAACACGCAATGGATCTAACGGAAATAAATAAAAGCTTTCAAAAACTAAGATCTTACTGTGAAGAAGAACAATTTAAAGGTTGGGATCCTTTTGATGGATTAAATAGTCAACTATTTAAGTCGATTCCAATAATCAGGAACAGTCGGCTTTGCAGGCTCGCCTGGATACAATTTTTCAAAAAAAGCCCGGTAAACTTTAGGGCTCTCACCGGTATTGCCAAAAGTTTCAATTCGAAGGGTCTTGGACTATTCCTGACTGGTTATTGTAACCTTTACAAATCGAACCAGGACAAGTCATGTTTAGATAGAATTCATTTTCTGACCAATAAGATCATAGAATTACAGAACAGGAACTATTCAGGAAGTTGCTGGGGATATAATTTCGATTGGCAGGCGAGAGCTTTTTTTCAACCGGCGAATACGCCTACAGTTGTTGTAACTTCTTTTGTCGGCGATTCGTTATTCAACGCGTATGAAATAACAAATGAAAAGAGGGTACTTGATACTGCTCTATCAGCAGCCGATTTTGTATTAAAGGACCTGAACAGGACCTATGATGAGAAAGGGAATTTTAGTTTTTCCTACTCGCCGCTTGATAACACGCAGGTGTTTAATGCTTCATTGCTTGGAGTAAGGCTCTTAAGCAGCGCATATATGTACACGAAAAATGAGCTTTACAAAGCGGAAGCACAAAAAGCGGTTAGATTCGCTTGCGACCGGCAGCAGGCCAACGGCGCCTGGGCCTATGGCACATTACCTTTTCATCAGTGGGTAGATAATTTCCACACGGGATTTAATCTTGAATGTATAAGTGATTATAAAAGATGTACCGGTGATAATTCATTCGAAGAGAACTTAAGAAAAGGCCTCGAATTTTACCTGGAAAACTTTTTCTTAGAGGATGGGACCAGTAAGTACTATCACAATAAAAAATATCCTGTTGACATACATTCTCCTGCTCAATTAATAGTCGTATTGAGCAAAATGGACCTGTTCAAAGACCATGAACCCCTGGCCGCTAAAGTATTAACCTGGACCATTCAAAATATGCAAAACGAAAAGGGGTATTTTTATTACCAGAAAAAGAAAATGTTTTCATCTCACATTCCATACATGCGTTGGGCACAGGCGTGGATGTTTTATGCAATGAGTTTTTATTTGATGGAAAGGGAAATTAAATGACGGCAGAAAGGATACATATATTGGGTACGCCTGTCGATAACCTTACCATGCAGGAGACCCTGGATATAGTTGATCATGCAATAGAGAACCATGAGCATATTCATCATACGGTTGTAAACGCCGGGAAGATTGTTTCGATGCATGAAAGCGCCGAGCTAAAAGAAAGTGTTACCGAAGCTGATCTTATCAATGTTGACGGGCAGGCTGTTGTATGGGTATCACGGTTATTCAATACACCATTAAAGGAAAGAGTTGCAGGAATAGACCTTATGGAAAGACTTGTTGAACTGGCATTTCGAAAAAAATACCGGCTTTTCTTTTTTGGAGCAAAGGAGGAAGTGGTCAATAAGCTGGTAGCTATGTATGCTGAAAAATATTCACCGGATATAATTGCCGGGTACAAGAACGGCTATTTTAAAAAAGCGGAAGAACGAAAAATTGCAGAACAGATCGCCGGAACTAATCCAAATATCTTATTTGTTGCTATTTCTTCTCCTGTAAAAGAAAACTTTCTGTATCAAAACAAAGATCTGCTTAGGAATGTGAATTTGATCATGGGCGTAGGTGGCAGCTTTGATGTGATAGCGGGTTATGTAAAAAGGGCGCCTGTATGGATGCAGAAGACCGGGCTGGAATGGCTTTTCAGAGTATACCAGGAACCACGCAGGATGTTAAAAAGGTATTTAGTGGGCAACGCTAAGTTCGTCCTTCTTACTATCAGGTATTTTTTTAAGCGCAAATAACTCTCTTAATATTCAACTTGCTGTGGTAAGCCTGTATAAAGGCTGTCCAGTATTTTAAATGTTGCCCTGGTAGTAGCATATATTGACTCGAATTCAATCGGCATTGTGGCACCTTTTGAAAGCGAATTAAAGAACTCATTTACTTCCTCACGATGGCCCTTTCCTTCAAGTTTAAAAGTCTTTACCTTATTGCCGCTATACAGTTCAGCATTTTTGAAATCATTCAATATAGCGGCTTTATTACCGCCAAAAATTTCCAATCTTTCCTTTGACAGGCCCGTATCGCCATTTGCCGTGTAAATAATATTGCCTATTGACCCGTTCCGGAATCTTAAAATTATACTGACGTTATCGTCATTCTTGATCTTGCTGTCTGCACTGGAAATACATTGTGCAAATACACTTTCGACCAGGGAACCAGAGAAAAAATGCATCAGGTCGATAAAATGACATACTTCACCAATGATCCTGCCGCCGCCGGTATTTTCGCTCTGTGTCCAATGTTCTTTTGGAATAAACCCTGCATTGATACGATAATTCATTAGCAATGGCTGAGCCTCGGCTGAAAAGTATTTTTTTAATTCGATAGCAACCGGGCTAAAGCGCCGGTTATAGCCAACCATCAGGTTTCCCCCATTCGCTTCATAATATTCCCTTATTGCCTCGAGTTCATCTTCCCGCATGGCAAGTGGTTTCTCGACAAAAACATTTTTTCCTGCCCGGAGAGCTGAAAGAACAAATTGTGCATGCGAGTTATGATGTGTTGCGATAAAAACAGTATTGATTGTATCGTCACTCAGGATATCGTCTGCATTCGAGGATGCTTTGCTAAAGCCAAACTTATCTGCCACGTTTTTTGCAGTAATGCCTTTTGATGTGACTACTGTCTGTAACGACCCTCCATTGTTTTTTACGTTTGGGATAAGATAACTTTGAGCAAAGCTTCCGGCACCAATGAAACCGATATTGAACCGTGCTACCGGGTTTTGACGTAAAACAATTTTTGAATCAAATTTTTCTTTGTTTTCCGGGTAGGAGAGAAGAATAGCAATATGTCGCTCTTGTAATTCACCCATCACGAGTTGATAAGCCTTTTCTGCTTCAGCAATATCAAACCTATGGGTAATAAGAGGTGTTATATTTATTTTCTTTTGAGAAAGCAATTGTAAAAATGCCTCCATATTTCGTTGTTCGGTCCAGCGTACGTAAGCAAAAGGATAGTCCTGTCCTCTCTCCTCATAATTGACATCATAGCGGCCGGGACCATATGAACAGGACAATCGCAGGTCAAGCTCTTTTCTATAAAAATGTGGATCACGCGGCACATCAAGCTTTACAGCACCAACAGCTACCACTTTTCCTTTCGGTCTTGCTATTTCTCCCGACAATTCAATCGGGTCATTTGACTGGGAAGCTGCCGTTATTATTACACTATCGAAACCCCTGCCATTGGTGTAACTGCTTAGACTGTTCTTTAGATCGGGATCACTTCTGTTTATCGTTTCATCGGCTCCACCTTGTCTTGCCAGCCGGATAAGATCATCCACAATATCGATTCCCACCACCTTACATCCATTCGCTTTCAGCAGCTGGCAGGTAAGCTGACCAAGCAAACCCAAGCCGATCACGGCAATGGTTTCACCAAGTTTAGGGTCAGCCTGGCGTACACCTTGCAAAGCAATTGCGCCTAATGTAGTAAAGCAAGCTTCTTCAAATGGTACATTATCGGGAACTTTTACAACCAGGTTTTGTGGGACCGCAACAATTTCTGCATGAGATGCATAATCCTGCCCGGCACATGCTACCCGATCCCCTGGTTTGAAAAAATTATTCGAGTCCATAGAGGCTACGACGGTGCCTGCTGTGCTGTAGCCAAGCGCCTTCAAAGAATCAAG
>JAICPX010000120.1 GCA_025929635.1 Chitinophagaceae bacterium | reverse complement strand
TTGTTGCTGTTGCTGACTACCGGGAGTGCCACGCGGTTTTCCATTTTAAAAACTTCTGATGCTTTTTCCTGGTCATCGTAAGCATGGAGGGATGTCACCCGGTTATCCATGAGGTCAGCTACTTTTTTATGCGGCTGACTTAAGATGAAATCCCGGATGCGAATATCATCAAGTAGTTCACCTTTTTCGTTAATGACATATATTACATTGATGGTCTCACTGTCTTTTCCATGTTTTCGGATCGTGGCAAATACCTCTTCAACGGTATTTTGCGGATACACATAAACATAATCCGGCGTCATCAGCCGGCCAATACTATCCTCCGGGTATCCTAGTAATGATAAAGTTGTTTTTCTTTCTTCCGGCTCGAGCAGTTTTATTAATTCACGAACCGCATTGCTGGGCAACTCTTCCAAAAAATCAGTTCTGTCATCCGGGGAAAGCGTATTCAGCAATTCTGCGGTTTTAAAGGGTGGTAATTCCCGAATGATTTGTTTTTGTGCGGAGAGGTCAAGGATCTTAAAGACACTGGCGGCACGGTGAATGCTCATGTGCGTGATGATATAAGATTCCTGGTCGGGGAATTCATTGATCAGCCCTGCTACATCACTTATATTCTGGTGATCAAGAAACTCGCGGGCAGCAGATTCATTACCACTTTCAAGCAGGTAATTAAAATGATCTTTGATATTTCCTGTTAAATACTCTGGCATAAAACCGGGTTGCAAAATTAGGTTGCGAATACCAAATTGAGATTGATATTTTTGTTTGCAGGGAGCTTTTTTATTTTTGAAAAGGTAGATTCAAATTCTGTGTTTCAGTGACGCTGTGGCGAACAGTAATTGCCTCTGAAACACAGCGCCACTGAAAAATATGATCGATCCTTCATTGTATATTGATGAAACGAATGAAAAGGGCAGGGGAGTTTTCACAAAGAAACCCATTCCTGCCAATACCGTTGTTGAAATTTCGCCTGTAATTGTCATGTCTGCAGATGAAAGAAAATTGCTTGACCAGACCTTGCTTCATGATTATATATTTGAATGGGGTCCCAATAGCGATCAATGTTGCATGGCGCTAGGTTATATCTCTATTTATAATCATGCCTATCAATCAAACTGTGAGTATGAAATGGATTTTGGCAATGCCAGTGTCAGGATCAGGACGGTGCGAATGATCGAAGCAGGCGAGGAATTGTTTATTAATTACAACGGTGACTGGAACAATTCCAAAAAGATCTGGTTTGATGTAAAATAAAAAACCACGCTTAAGGCGTGGCTTTGTATATCGCAGTTTTGGTTTATTGCTTTGTAAGTATCAATTGGCCCCTTATTTCACCGCCAGTATAGGCTTTGCTGTGTATATTAATATAGTATCTGCCGGCAAGAATGTCCTCCTCTTTGATCTTTACTCCATCTACCAACAAAGTGCCCGAATATGAGCCCTCTTTACGTCTGGGAAATGTGAAAGTTTGAACCACGGGCGCCACAACACCTGCTTCACCCAGGCCATGAATATGAGCAGCGACTGCGCTATCAGTAAGCCCGCTAAAAGTTAGTTTATAGCTCAACGTTCTTGTTAGTCTGTTATAGTCGGCATCGATGGTACCTGTTGCGCTGGTCGCCACTGCTGGTATTTCCTGCGCACCTGTCATAGGTAAGGCATTACCATAATAAATATTTTCTTTCTCTAGTTCTTCGGTGCTTTTACATGAAACAAAAAGGAGAAAGGAAAGACTTATAGAAAGCGCAGTTAGTTTTGGTATTCTCATACTTTTATTATTTGTGCTAAAAATAAGAAGATTTTTCTTTCGGCAAATACACTCGCTGCTTTTTGGAAAAAGTAACCAGCCGATGTGGATAAACATTACTTATTGATACTAGGTATTGTGATATTAGCTATCGATTTGATGAGTATCTAGTATCTAATATCCAGTATCCAATCTCCGTCTTCTGCTATCACTTGAGCTTATTCTTGATCTCCTGCAATTTCAATAACGCTTCAACAGGAGTAAGCCGGTTGATATCGATACCGGCAAGTATTTTTCTTATTTCCTCAAAAGTTTCACTATGGGCATCAAATATCGAAAGCTGAAGTTGTGGTGTTGATAATCCTTTTACTTTCTTTTCAAGATTTTTGACCCGATAACTATCGGGTGCTGACTGCTGACTTCCGTCTGCTGCTTCATCAACATGTTTGGTCTCTAATTGCTTCAAAATATCATTTGCTCTCTCTATCAGCGATGGAGGCATACCTGCCATTTTTGCTACATGTATCCCGAAGCTATGAATACTGCCACCCCTTGCCAGTTTCCGGAGAAAGATGATCTTATTGCCAACTTCTTTATTAGTAATATGGTAATTCCTGATGCCTCCGAATTTTTCCTCCAGTTCATTCAATTCATGATAATGGGTAGCAAAAAGTGTTTTTGGTTTTTGAATACAATTGTGCAAATGCTCCGCAATGCTCCATGCGATTGAAATTCCATCATAAGTGGATGTACCACGTCCAATTTCATCAAGCAGGATCAAACTGCGGCTGGTAACATTATTGATGATGCTTGCCGTTTCGTTCATTTCCACCATGAACGTTGATTCACCACCGCTGAGATTGTCGGAAGCACCAACGCGGGTAAAAATTTTATCTGTCAACGGGATCATGGTATCATCAGCGGGCACAAAGCTCCCCATATGTGCCATCAATGTGATCAATGCCGTTTGCCGAAGCAAGGCTGATTTACCACTCATATTAGGGCCCGTAAGAATAATGATCTGTTGATCTGTTTTGTTTAACTCAAGATCATTCGTGATATATGCTTCACCGATCGGTAAATTTCTTTCAATAACAGGATGACGGCCATTTTTTATGATCAGTTCATCACCTTCATGCAATGTCGGCTTTTTATAATGATACTGGACCGTATTATTTGCAAAGCAGGTGATGCAGTCAAGAATCGCAAGAATATTTCCATTGGTTTGAACAGGCGCCAGGTAATCCATCAATTCATTCAGTAATAATTCATAGATGTCCAGCTCAATCTTCAGGATTTTTTCTTCAGCGCCGGTAATTTTTTCTTCGTATTCTTTTAATTCAGGGGTTATATATCGTTCGGCATTTGTCAACGTTTGCTTCCGCATCCACTCTGCCGGTACTTTGTTTTTATGCGAATGGGTGACCTCGAGATAATATCCGAACACATTATTAAAACCGATCTTCAATGATGAGATGCCGGTTGCTTCTGCCTCTTTTTGTTGCAGCCGGGTTAAATAAGATTTACCATCATAGGCAATACGTCTTAGTTCATCCAATTCATGGTTTACGGCTGCTTTTATTATCCCGCCTTTGATCGCCAGCGCAGGTGGATTCTCAACAATTTCCTTAAAAATTTTGTCAGCGATATAAACACATGGATTCAATGCATCGCCCAACCTTTTCAGGTATTCATTGTTTGCCGCGGCACAAACGGTTTTTATTTCCGCTACTTGTCTTAATCCACGGGCCATCTGCAATAATTCTCTCGGGTTGATTTTTTTCAACGGGATCTTTGATACCAATCTTTCTACATCGCCACACAATTTAATAGCATGTGCAATTTTATTTCGCAGGTCAGTATTTAGAATCAGGAATTCAACCAATTCAAGCCGCTCATTTATTTTATTAATGTCTTTTAAAGGAAATACGATCCAACGTTTCAGCAGCCTTGCACCCATGGGAGAAACGGTATTGTCCAATACATCAAGTAAGGTGTGTCCTGCCTCCGAATTTCTGACCACCAATTCCAGGTTCCTGGTTGTAAACCGGTCCATCCACAAAAAATCATCACGATTGATGCGCTGCATATTAGTGATATGCTGAAGGTTGGGATGTTCTGTCTCCTTTAAATAATGCATCACAGCACCCGCCGCTGTAATTCCTTTTCTCAGGTCGTCAACAGCAAATCCTTTGAGCGAAATCGTTTGAAAATGTTTTAGCAGGGTATCTTCGGCATAAGTTTCGGTGAATATCCATTCGTCCAGCGTATACGAATATGTTTTTGCTCCAAAAAATTCTTTGAATTTTTTCTGATGATGACGTTGAAAAACGACTTCTGAGGGTTTGAAACTTTGTAACAACTTGTCTGCATATTCACGATCGCCTTCGGCAATGAAAAATTCGCCGGTGCTGATATCCAGGAACGCAAGACCGTATTCATCGTTTTCTGCAAAATGGATCCCGGCCAGGAAATTATTGCTATGATGTTCGAGCAGTTTGTCATTGACCGCTGTGCCAGGAGTAACCATTTCCGTCACCCCTCTTTTTACAATTCCTTTGGCAAGCCTGGGATCTTCCAACTGATCGCAAATGGCTACCCGATAACCGGCTTTTACCAGCTTATGCAAATAAGTATCCAATGCATGGTGAGGAAAGCCTGCGAGATCGGACGAAGCAGCGGCTCCATTGTTTCTTTTTGTAAGAGTAATGCCCAGCACCTGAGCAGCGATAACTGCATCCTGTCCAAACGTTTCGTAGAAATCACCAACCCGGAACAGCAGGATGGCATCCGGATATTTCTGTTTAATAGCCCGGTGCTGTTGCATCAACGGGGTATCCTCGGTTTTCACTTTCGTCATAGCATATCCCGACTTACCGGGACGCGACAAATATAACTCAAGCCGACGTGTTATTACTTCACCGGGTTGCCATGTGTATAAATACGATTTTGCCAAAGGTGATACAATAACCCGGGTTATTAAAGTAACTTTACAGGACCAATTCTGTTTTATGGATCGGACTGCTTTTGTATTGTTGTTCTTAGTTCTCAGCATTTTTTTGCATGCGCAAACCCTGACAAGTTCCAATCTTCCGATAATCGTTATTAATACAAACGGGGCAACGATAGTTGACGAACCAAAGATCACGGCTGATATGGGAATAATTTTCAATGGGGAAAATGTTCGAAACAATGTTTCAGATCCATTCAATTACTACAATGGAAAGATCGGGATCGAGATCCGTGGTCAGTCATCGCAAATGTTCCCGATGAAATCCTATAGCCTCGAATTACGGGACGCTGCGGGTAGTTCAGTTGAAAAATCCCTGTTTGGCATGCCAAAAGAAGCTGACTGGGTTTTGTATGCTCCATATACAGATAAAACGCTGATGAGAAATTTTTTGGCCTATACCATTTCAAACGAATTGGGAAGGTGGGCTGCACACTGTCGTTTTGTTGAAGTGATGATCAATGGCGATTATAAAGGCATTTATGTTTTTATGGAAAGAATAAAGAGAGGAAGCGGCCGTGTGAATATTGCAAAAATGGCAAACACTGATATCAGTGATGATGCTGTTACGGGCGGCTATATTTTTAGTTTGGATAAAGAACCCAATGGCTGGTTCTCATCTTTTGCGGTACCGGGCTCATTCAATCAAATCAAAAGACAATTCTCTTATGTTTATCCAAAACCGGAGAATATAGTACAGGCGCAAAAGGCTTATATTAAGAGTTATGTTGACAGTTTTGAGAATGTATTAGCGTCAGTCAATTTCCAGGATAAAATAAATGGCGTTAGAAAATTTGCGGACCTTTCGTCCTTCATTGATTATTTTATTGTGAATGAAGTTAGCCGGAACGTCGACGGCTATCGCCTCAGTACATTCTTTTACAAGGACAGGAATAGCAAGAACAGGAAGATTTTTGCAGGACCGGTCTGGGATTATGATCTTGCTTTTCGCAATGCAAACTATTGCGATGGAAGCAAGACCAGTGGTTGGGCATATCAATTTAATATTGTTTGTCCAAACGATGGCGCAGGCTTAATTCCGTTCTGGTGGGAAAAATTCATGCTGGATACAGCATTTACCAGTGATCTGCGCTGTCGCTGGAAAGATGTCCGCAAAACCGCTATCAGTGATGAACATTTGAATTACATCATCGATTCAATTGTTGCGTTGACAAATGAAGCAAGACAAAGACATTTTCAACGCTGGCCGGTACTTGGTCAGTACGTATGGCCAAATCCTTACCCGATACCGATCAGTTATGACGGCGAAATAATTGCGCTAAAGGAATGGATAACCAATCGCCTGTCCTGGATCGATTATAATATTCCCAACAGGGGAGCATGTGAAGACTGGGAGAATATTGCAACGGAATCCTTGGAGGTGAATATTTATCCCAACCCGAATAATGGCACCGATCATACCATCAGGTTAAAAACAAAAGATCAGCAAACAATTAATTTAAATGTGTTTGATGGGACAGGCAGGCTTGTGCATGCTCAAAACATAAATGCAATGCCTGTGTCCAATTTTATCACGATCGAAGGAATGAACAAATGGCAAACGGGTGTTTACTATTTTGTTTTTACAGATAGGCAAGGGGATAGGACATCAATTAAAATACTGAAGCATTAGAGCTCTTTCTGCCTCATTTTCTCCTTTATTCTCTTAGCTCATACCTTTGCGCCATGCGAAAATTGAGCATGACAGAATTGGGCCGGAAATCGGTGGATGAATTCAAACAATCTGAGAAATTTCCCATTATTGTGGTATTGGAAAATATTCGCAGTGCATACAATGTTGGTAGCGTATTCCGGACATGCGATGCTTTCCTGATCGAAGCGATCTATATCATCGGTTATTCTGCAAAACCACCACATAAAGAGATCAAAAAAACAGCACTGGGTGCAGAGGAAACAGTTTCCTGGAAGTATTTTAAAACGACTGCTGAAGCTATCGATGAATTAAAGACCAGGAAGTATAAAGTGTATGCTGTTGAACAAGCGGAGGGCAGCTACAAATTGCATGCGGCCAACTTCAAACAAAATGAGAAGATCGCGGTGGTTTTTGGTAATGAAGTTACCGGCATTGACCAATCCACTATACTTTTATGTGAAGGGTGTATAGAAATTCCCCAATTAGGAATGAAGCATTCACTGAATATAGCAACCGCGGCAGGTGTGGTGTTATGGGAATTAATTAGGAATAAAATGCGGCCTGCTGTGAAGGGGAGAATTGAGCATTGACCCCTGTCCCCCTAAAGGGGTGACTTAGGTTGAATATTCATTTATTAAAGTCGAACACTGAGCATTGAAGATTGAGAATTGAATATTTAAGAATGAGCAAAGTAAAAAGTTATCTAAGTCTTATAAAATTTTCGCATACGATTTTTGCAATGCCCTTTGCATTGATTGGATTTTTTATAGGATTAACTCAACCCGGTAATAGGCCATCTGGTGGTTACTGGCGAAACCCTAATGGAGCTTATCAATGGAACCTCAATAAGACTATTGGATGGGGATATGACAGACATGAATTTATTTCGTGGCAACAAATAGCGATCAAGTTCTTACTTGTCATACTCTGTATGATCTTTGCCAGAAGTGCCGCCATGGCGTTCAATCGCTATCTCGACAGAAGTTTTGATGCAAAAAATCCAAGAACAGCGATCAGAGAAATTCCTGCGGGGATATTAAAAGCAAATAATGTTTTGCTTTTCACCATTGTCAACTGCCTATTGTTCATTGCCTGTTGCTTTTTTATCAATAAACTTTGTTTCTACCTGTCACCTGTCGCACTATTTGTGGTACTCGGGTATAGCTATACAAAGAGATTTACCCCGCTTTGTCATTTGATCTTAGGCTTAGGATTAAGTCTCGCGCCAATCGGTGCTTATTTAGCGGTTACCGGGAGATTCGATCTTTTACCAATTCTTTTTTCTCTTACAGTTTTATTTTGGGTAAGCGGGTTTGATATTATTTATGCGTTGCAGGATGAGGAGTTTGACAAAGCAAATAAATTGTATTCTATCCCGGCATGGTTGGGTAAAGCAAGAGGATTGAGAGTGTCAGCAGCGCTGCACTTATTGAGTGCAGTCTGTTTATTGTATGCAGGGGTATTGGGAGGTTTTGGTTTAGTTTATTGGATCGGTGCCGCAATTTTTGTGGGCATGCTTGTGTACCAGCATTCGATTGTAAAACCAAATGACCTGAAAAGAGTGAATCTTGCATTCATGACAGCAAATGGGCTTGCCAGTGTTGTGTTTGCCATATTTGTGATTGCCGACCTTTTAATAATTAGTAACAAATAATCAATAATCCTTGCCGCGAATCCTTTCTATAGACTATGGTGGTAAAAGAACCGGGCTTGCAGTGACCGATCCGCTTAAGATCATTGCAACCGGTCTCACCACCGTTGAATCAAAACAGCTGATCCCGTTTTTAAAGGACTATTTTTCCAAAGAAGAGGTTGAGCTCATTATCATTGGAGAGCCCAAAAACTGGGATGATACAGATACCCATGCGACCCCCCTGGTTGAAAAATGCATAAAAGATCTTCAGAAGAATTTTCCGGCAATACCTGTTAAAAAAGTAGATGAACGTTACACTTCTAAAATGGCAAGAGATGCTATGTTGGAAATGGGATTAAGAAAACACCAGCGGAGAGATAAGAAATTGGTGGATGAAATAGCGGCCACCATCATGTTGCAGGAATACTTAAGACAATTTTAGATTGCTGATTTTGGATTTATTACCTGCCGCAATAATCGTACATTTGCCGCTAAAATCTGAAATCTGAAATCCCAAATCCGCAATAGATGATTCTTCCAATTGTCGCATATGGTCACCCGGTTTTAAGAAAGGTTGCTCACGATATTGATCCCGGCTACCCCGGTCTTCAAAAACTCGTCGAAGATATGTGGGAGACACTATATGGCAGCTCGGGAGTGGGATTAGCTGCTCCCCAGGTCAATAAAGATATTCGTCTTTTTGTTGTGGACTCCGCGCAAATATTCAATCAAATGAAAGAAGATAAAGAGCAGCATAGTTTTCCTGATTCCCCGGGCATTAAACAGGTTTTTATCAATGCACACATAAAGGAACTTGATGGTTTTGAATGGAGTTATAATGAAGGATGTTTAAGCATTCCAAAGATCCGGGAAGACATAAAGCGTCAATCTGTGGTGACTGTCGAATTTATGGATGAGAATTTTCATCATCATATGCGAACTTACCAGGGGCTTACAGCGCGGATTATCCTACACGAATATGATCATATCGAAGGGAAGCTTTTTATCGATCATATTACTCCTTTGAAAAGAAAATTGCTTAAGGGAAAACTGAATGATATCTCGAAAGGAAAGATCAAGGTGGACTATAAAATGATGTTTCCTGCCTGAAGTTTTATTAATCATTCCTTATGAAAAGGTGTTTTTTATTGCTCAGCATATTCTTTTCACAAATTGCTTTCTCGCAAAACGAAGATTCGATTGACAATGTGCGGCTGTCTCAAATGATACAACTTTCGGAAGTCGTTATCCGGAATAATTTAGATATTCATGCATTTATCCGTCGCGTAAAGAACGACACTACATTTTATAAAGCATTCAGGAATTTACGTGTGTTGAGTTTTACATCGTTGAACGATATCCGGATGAAGGATAAAAAGGATAAAGTAAAAGCAAGCTTGCAAAGCAAAACAAGACAGCATGTATCTAAAGGTTGCCGCACCATGGAAGTGTTGAGTGAAACTGCAAGTGGTGATTTTTATGAAAAGGATGGCGACTATAATTACTATACCGCGGAATTGTATGCCGGGCTTTTCTTTACGAAAGGCCAGGTTTGCGGCGAAAACAATATTGTGGCCGGTACTTATCGTGATGTAAAGTCAAAGAGTGGGACCGAAAAACATAAAGAACAACTCAAGATGTTATTCTTTGATCCGGGTAAAAAAATTCCGGGTATTCCCTTTATGGGAGATAAAACAGCCATTTTTGAAAGGGATCATATTGATCGCTATGATTTTTCACTTGACTATGTTGATTACAACGGGCAGAGCTGTTACCTGTTTACCATAAAAGCAAAGGGCAGCAGCGGGGTCGTGATAGACAATATGACCACATGGTTTAATAGCAGCACGATGGCAATAGTTGCCCGTAATTATGATCTGAGTTACGATGCGGGCGTTTATGATTTTAATGTTCACATGGAAGTGCAAATGACCCAATTTGGAGCTCTGACGGTTCCATCAACCCTTCGCTATTATGGCACCTGGGATGTAGCATTCAAAAAACGGGAAAGGGGAGTATTTACTGCTACTTTATTTGATTTTAGCCGTTAAATTGTCAAGTGGTTAAATGGTTAAATTGTTATCAGGGTTAACTTGTAATAACTGCAGTTATCGGTTGATAACAATTTAACCATTAATCAATTTAACCTCATTTATCTTGTGTGTGATGAAACATAACTGCGCCACTTCTGAATCACCTGGTTCATATCATCGGGCAGTTCGGTTTCAAAATTCATTTCTTTTTTTGTTGCCGGATGAATAAACCCAAGCGTTTTTGCATGCAGCGCCTGTCGCGGACAAATAACAAAACAGTTATCAACAAACTGGCGGTATTTCGCAAACACAGTTCCTTTTACGATTTTATCGCCACCGTAAGTGTCATCACTAAACAAAGGATGACCGATATGTTTCATATGCACGCGTATCTGGTGAGTACGTCCGGTT
>JAICPX010000227.1 GCA_025929635.1 Chitinophagaceae bacterium | reverse complement strand
AGAGTGCCGGGGGGCTTTTCTCTTTTCATCCACCGCATAAAATGCATTTGTAATTAAATTCAAAATCACTCTCCCGATATCCTGGGGTATGATATTGATGTCACCGAGCGATTCATCAAAATCCGTTTTTGTTGTCGCAGTGAATGCTTTGTCTTTTGCCCTCAACCCATGGTAAGCTAATCGTAAATATTCATCTGCCAACACATTGATGTTAGTGGGTTCTCTTACACCGGTGCTGGTGCGACTATGTTGCAGCATACTTTTTACGATATCATCTGCCCTTTTGCCATGGTTGGTGATTTTTTGCAGGTTATTTTTAATATTCGTTGCAAGTGATTTGACATCACTTAAATTTCCCTTATCAATTTCGTGTTGCATTTCATCAATCAATTCGGTATTTACCTCTGAAAAATTATTGACAAAGTTTAAAGGGTTTTTTATTTCATGGGCAATCCCGGCGGTTAGTTCACCCAGTGAAGCCATTTTTTCATTTTGGATGAGTTGAGCCTGTGCGGCTTTTAACTCCACCAATGCTTCGTCCGCATGTTTTTTTTTGAACTTCTATTTCTTCTTTTTGCCTCCTGCTTTCATCATAAAGATTTGCTAGTTCAACATTCCTGCGACTGATGATCTCGGCTTGTGCCCTTGCTTGTTCATTCAATCGCACTTTATAGGCAAGTCCGGCCGCATAGATCAGTATCTGGCCACCCTGGCCTATCGGCCATGGATTAAAAGGAAGCGCATCATACCCAAATATGCCCAATAGAGTAAAACAAAATAACCAAAGGGCACCTGCGACATAAAAACGCACAAGAATTGTTTTAAAAAAAGCTATCCTGATAAGAAAAACAAGAACCAGGAAAAGAAAAAGATAGGTTACTTCAAAAAACACAAGCTTCCGCAAAACGATCATCATAGTAACCATTACTATCAAATATGCAGCCCACACAATAGTTACCCATTTAAAAATAGCGTCAAGCCGTTTGGACAATTGCGGCAGATTAATAAAATATCTCCCAAAAAGAGCAAAAAAAATAAATCCGCCAATAGTGAGTAAAACGAAAACCGGTGTTACCAGGTAAGGATGTTCAGGGATATACAAATCGATAAATGGAATATCCGGATGCAGGATAAGATAATGCTGTGAAAGCGTCAGTGCATAAAGGCCAAAAAAAAGATAAGCTTTATCCCTCACAAAAAAGAAAAAGAAAAACGATATGATGGCGAAAAAGAATACTGCCCCACTTCCAAAAACTAAACCGAGGTATTTTTCAGAAGGAAACCCTGCAAGTGGATTTCTTAATTGGATTGAAGAAGTGATACCCACATCAAATTCATTATAAATTCGGAGATATACATCCTTCGTTTCACCGGGTTTTACCGAGAAAAAGATCCTGTTCAGCCCCGGGTTCTCTTTGATAGATTTTTGAGACCGCGGTACAAATACGCCGGTACGCTGATGCTCTGTAACCTGGTTGATGCTGTTAGTGAACCAGGCATCCACATAACCATGTCGAATAGTTTCGCCTATCTCCGAATCACTCTGGAGCACTAACCACCAATCATGAATATCACCGGAAGCACCCAGGGTAAATTTAAGCCAGTACGTAATGTATGGCTGGGCCACCAGCTGAGTGGTACCAGGAAAGGGTCGGAAACGGTTATTGAATTTCCCTGAAGCAACATCCTGTATCGTCAACTTATTTGACGAATCTATAAATACAGCTGTATAGCTTTTCAGATCGTGTATTTGAATCCGCGGATCAGCTATGTATACATTGCTGGTACGGGTTGTGTCGGGTTGAGCCTGTATTACCAGGGTGATCAATACTGTACTTATATAAAAAAGCAGTTTCATGAAGTATGGTTGACTATTCTCTTAGTTGATAAACAATTTTGGGATTAAGTGGATGTGTTTAAAGGTAATTGAATAATAAACTCGGGGCCCTCCCGTTCTTTTGTTTCCACCTTCAACTCTCCACCATGTGCTTTTACAATATCATAACTCAAGTATAAACCCAATCCTGTTCCTTGACCGGTTGGTCTGGTGGTGAAGAAGGGTTGAAAGATTTTATCCATTTTATTTTTTACTTTAAAGAGCCGTAGGCTCGAAACATTTTGTAACAACGGATTTTAATCCGTTGTATCTGGTGCCCCTTTAGACTAAGTGCCGTAGGCACGGCACATGATCTATATCAGCTCATGAAAAATGTATTGTTCATCGTACTCAACTTTAAATTCTTTTAAAAGCGCTAAATACTCTTCCCGGAAGGTTTGAACTTTATGATGCTCCTCCTGATGCTGAATATACTTATAAACGGTATTAACATCTCCTTGACTGTAAGAAAAAACACCATACCCTTCCTGCCATTCGAATCTGGCTGGTGTCAGTGAACGGTCGTTGATATATTTTGATGATTTGGCCTTTACTGTTTTCATTAAATCTGAAACAGAAACAACAGGCCTCAATCCAGCAAAACAATGTACATGGTCTTCCACCCCATTTACAATAATTGTTTTGCAATTTGTTTCATTAATTAGATTACCAATTACACCCAGTAGCTGGCTTTTCCATGATCTATCAATTATTGCGTTTCTATATTTTACTGCGAAAACTATTTGCAAATAAATTTGATGATATGTGTTGGCCATTGTCGTTTAATTATTATAAAAAATATGTTCCCGTGCCTACGGCACTCTTTTCAATTGCTTCGCTTTTTACAACGGATTAAAATCCGTTGCTACAAAATGCACCGAGGCTACGCCTCTGCAGGCACTCCATTAAACAGGCAACAAAATAATAAACTCACTGCCTTCTCCTTCTTTCGTTTCTACTTTTACTTCGCCGTTATGTCCTTTTACAATATCATAGCTCAGCGATAACCCTAATCCTGTTCCTTGTCCTGTTGGCTTCGTGGTAAAGAATGGCTGGAAAATTTTGTCCAATACTTTTTGCGGAATACCATTACCATTGTCCTTAACCTTAACCTCAACCATATCCTTTTCTTTCTTTGTACTCACAGAAACAGTAGGTTCATATCCATCTCCATTTTGTTTTTTCTTTTCATCTACCGCATAAAAAGCATTGTTGATCAGGTTCAGAATAACCCGGCCGATATCCTGGGGTACTATATTGATCCTCCCGATTGATGGATCAAAATCCGTTTCTGTTTTGGCAGTAAAAGAATTGTCTTTTGCGCGAAGACCATGATATGCTAATCGCAAATATTCATCACACAATGCGTTAATGTCTGTTGGTTCTTTTACACCTGAACTGCTTCTTGAATGTTGCAGCATGCCTTTTACAATCGCATCGGCCCTTTTGCCATGTTGGTTTATTTTTTCATTGTTCTGAAAAATATCATCGAGTAAGTCATTCAGCTCCTCACTTTTTAATTTTGTCTCGCCTGGGGCAAGATGACTTTTAACTTCTTCAATGAGCTCATTATTTACTTCAGAAAAGTTATTGACGAAGTTCAACGGGTTTTGAATTTCATGCGCAATACCGGCGGTAAGCTCACCCAAAGAAGCCATTTTCTCGGATTGCACCAGTTGTTTTTGCGTTGTCTTCAACATGTCCAAAGTAGATTCCAATTCCTTTTTTTGACGGGATAGTAATGCATTTGCAGTCCTGATCCTTCTGCTGTTTCGCCAAATTATGACAGCTACCAGGAAAAATATTGCCAGGCCCATGATCAGCAAAAACATTCTCAGTTTAACACGGTAAGCTAACTTTGCTGATTCGATCTGTTGTTGTTTTTGCTCTTCGTCAAAATCAATATTCTGAAATTGCTGGGCCTGCTTTGCCCCAAAGAGACTGTCATTTAACTGAATCAGCAACGACTGATATTTAACTGCACTATCATTAATTCTTATATTCCGGTAATAGTTGGCCAGGGCATTGTAGGACCGTACGAGAACATCCGGGGCATTTAAATAAAGAGCCGGTGGCAGAGACTCTCTTGCGTAATGAATTACTGAATCTGTTTCCCCGGATTGCTTGTACAAATCTGACAATGCAAGGTAAGTAGCCGCTACGCCTCTATGATAACCCGATTCAGCACTGGCAGTTATAGCATCCCTGAAATATTGAATGGCAAGTTCTCTTTTTCCCTGCAGCGCATAACACCTTCCTATGTTCAATAAAATGCTTCCCAGGTAGCGTTCATACCTGATTTGTCTGGATAAAGCATAAGCCTTTTGCACTGCGATCAGGGCGGAATCCGGTTTTTTTAAACCCAGGTAGTTTCTTCCAAGAGTCAGATACAATGTGGTTAATAAATGCTTACCATCGTTTTCCAACAAAATTTTCTCAGCCATGAAGTGGTAAGTCAATGATCGGCGATGGTTATTCATATTCGTATATAAAATTCCAAGCATCTGGTAGATCTTAGCAAGGCAACGTAATCTTTGGATGCGTGGCGAAGCAGACCTGTCTTCAAATTCATCGATTTCAGGATAAACCGGAGATATTAATTTTTTTTCAACTGCAGCGTTCTCAGCTATTTTGGCTGCAGCCAACGAGGTTTGCAAAGATTGCGGGTAATCACCCATATTCAATTGAGCATACCCCAATTCTCCTAAAGCATGCGCTTCTTCAAGCCTTAAATCAAGTTTCCTGGCGATAGCCAGCATTTCGTTTGCATAGCGATACATACTATCGGGGCTGGTTTCCAGGTAAGCACTGGATATTTGTCCGTAAAGAATCAACCTGCTTGTGTCGTTCATTGTTGCTTTGAGCTCCTTTTGCAGGCTGTCGACATGAAAAAGCTGTCCATTGCCATTCTGTGATATTATCCACAGCAATATCAAATAAATAAGACGCCTGGTCATATATAGCCGAATTTAGTTGTCATATGGCAATCTCAGAATAAACTCTGTATACTCCCCTTCCCTGGTCTTGAGTGCTATTTCACCACCATGAGCCTTCACAATATCATACGCTAATGATAAACCCAGTCCGGTTCCCTGCCCGGTTGGTTTGGTAGTAAAGAAGGGTTGAAATATTTTGTCTTTGATTGAATCAGGAATGCCATTGCCATTGTCCCTAACCTTAACCTCAACCTTATCCTTTTCTTTCTTTGTACTCACAGAAACAGTAGGTTCATATCCATCTCCATTTTGGTTTTTCTTTTCATCTACTGCATAAAATGCATTGTTGATCAAATTGAGAACAACTCTTCCAATATCATGCGGAATGATATTGATGTTGCCAAGGGTTTCATCAAAATCAGTTTTTATGGTTGCATTAAATGATTTGTCTTTTGCTCTTAGGCCATGAAAAGCTAATCTTAAATATTCATCGGTCAATGCATTTATATCCGTGGGCTCCTTTTGCCCGCTGCTCATTCTTGAATGTTGTAACATGCCTTTCACGATCGCATCGGCTCTCCGGCCATGATGAATGATTTTTTCTTCGTTTTCCTTAATATCAATTGAAATCGAAATCGCATCATCAATTTTCCCTGATCTCAGTTCCTGTTGTAATTCATCAACTAACTCCTTATTTACTTCAGAAAAATTATTCACGAAGTTTAAAGGGTTTTGTATTTCATGAGCAATGCCGGCGGTGAGTTCGCCTAATGAAGCCATTTTTTCTGATTGAATTAGCTGTGCCTGTGTCGATCTTAAATTTGAAAGTGTATTTTCAAGAACTTTATTTGTTTTTTGTTTTTGCCGATTATTCCTGAAAAGAATAAAAGCAATTATTAAAAAGACCCCAACCGCGGACCATAGGGCAACCATCTTCGTTCTATTCTTATACCGCTCCTGTTCCCGCTCTATTTCCTGCTGGCGTTCTTGTTCACTCAACATAAGTAACTGTAATTGTTTGAATTTCGGCATACCATATAAACTGTCTTTCATGGAAGTTGCAAGGTCATCATAATAAAATGCACTATCGTATTGCTGCCTGCCCCGGTATAGTCTTACCAATAAGCTACTTGATTCAAGTAATCTCGATTTTTGCGCTGTCCTCCGGGCTTCATTAAAAGCATTAAGCGCATAATACAAACTCGAATCATCAAGGGCAAGCTTTTCATATACTTCCGCTATTTTTTGCTGTATTGCACCCAAATTAATTGACTCGTTGGAACTCCTGGACTTTTCCAATGCCGTAAAATAAAATAGCAAAGCGGAGTCTGATTTTCCCTTATGCATATATACATTCCCAACACTCCTGGGAATTAAGCTAGCCAATTGAGGATGCCTGACCGTGGTATTTTGTTTTTCTGCTAGTCTCAAATAATGTAATGCGGAATCAGGCATATTGAGAAAGTCATAAGAAATACCTGTGTTTGCCAATATAAATACACCCGGGGGCGAAGCAGGCAAATGATCTTTAATATTAATAGCGGGTAAAAAATATTGCAATGCCTGTCTGTATTCATTTAATTCCATATAGATAACCCATATAAAGCCAAGGGTATTGGATTCTACCTGCTCATTTTTTAATACCCGGCTAATTTCTAATGCTTCCAATTGATATTGAAGTGCCTTGGGGTAATCACCCGTGAGTCGTCTGGCCTCACCGGCCAGATTCAAAGAACTTACGATGCCATTATTATATTTAAGGTTCCTGGCAAGCTTCAAAGCCTTTTCGGAATATTCCAGGCTTAAATCGGGCTTGTAGAAATAAAACTTATTAGCGAGGTTCAGCGCTAACCCTACCCGGTTAGTATCAGCTGGTGCTTTTTCCAGCAGCCTTATCAAACTATCCACTTCCCTGCTTTGACCGGGAAGCAGTTTTGCCGACATAAGCAGAAAACCTAAAAAGAAAATATTTTTCATTTATAATTAATTCGGTAACTCAATAATAAACTCTGTTCCATCATTTTCTTTTGTGTTCACTTTTATTTCGCCCGCATGTGCTTTTACAATATCATAGCTCAACGATAAACCCAATCCTGTTCCTTGTCCGGTTGGTTTGGTAGTAAAGAATGGTTGAAAAATTTTACCGAGTACTTTTTGCGGAATACCTGGTCCATTATCTCGAACAGAAATCAAAATCTTATCGCCGGCCTTTTTTGTACTTACCCAAACAGTAGGCTCATGGTTATACCCAGGGTCTTTGAACCCTCCTTCGGGGGGCCGGGGGGCCGCATAAAATGCATTGTTGAGCAAATTGAGAATCACACGGCCAATATCCTGTCGCACTACATTTATCTCACCAATAGACTTATCAAAGTCTGTTTCCGTTTTTACACCGAATGACTTGTCCTT
>JAICPX010000280.1 GCA_025929635.1 Chitinophagaceae bacterium | reverse complement strand
CCTGATCCAGTTCCCGATGCGTGAACCGCGGGTATCATAAAATTCAATACCCTCTGAAAGCTCTGATATCTCATTATTATACGTTGTGAATGTTAATTGCGCGTCGAATCTGATTCCGTTCTTGCCACCTACATTGAATTTTTGCAAAATAGATAGATCAAAACCCTTATTAGTCATTTTTGCCACATTAAAAAATGCTGGGTTAGATGCGGGGCCAGCACCGGCGGCGGCAAGCGCAGGCAACCGGTAAAGAAGATCTTCAGTCTTCTTACGATAATAATCAAATGACACCTCTGTTTTGCTATTAAACAATATCGCATCAAATCCATAATTCTGAGTAATATTAGTTTCCCATTTACCTGCGGGATTACCCACAAAAGATTGCTGGAATCCCTGCAGGGTACTATTGCTTGTTCCATTTATATCATAATTGGCACTACCTAGGCCTCCGATATATACGTCAAAGGCATTTGCTGGATTAATACGCTGGTTACCCATTCTGCCATAGCTACCACGGATCTTCATATCATTAAGCCACCTTACGTTATCCATAAAAGACTCCTCAGTGATACGCCAGCCGGCGGAGAAGGCCGGAAATGTACCCCACCGGTTCTCCGGTCCAAATCTTGACGAACCATCGCGACGTACCGTAGCACTAAAGAGGAACTTATTATCATATGTATAATCAACTTTACCAAAATATGAGTTGAGTGAGGCTGGTGTAAATGGAGACCCATTATTCTGCTGATTCGCAGCTCCCGCATTCAATGCCCAAAAATCCAGTCTTTCAACAAAATAATTTGCACGGCTTGCTCCAATACCCCGTCCCCAACTTTCAACGGCTTCTGTTCCGGCCAATACCAATACATCATGTTTTTGCATAAATGTATTTTTGTAGGTAAGCTGGTTGGTCCATGTCCATTCACGGAAGCGGCTGAAATTTTCATTGTAGCTGTTACCCGTATTGTTCTCAGAATTCTCATAAGTTTTATAACTAAATCCAAAGCCATTGAAATAGTTTAGCTGACCGCCAAAGCTGGTTCTTACAGTAAAATGTTTCAGAAAATCAACTTCTGCATACAAGTTTCCAAAAATATTCAGGCTCTGGGCGCGGTTTTCTTTCCTGCGCCAGCTGTTTGCCACCGGGTTATTGGCATTACCAAGATTTGGCGCTCTTGAGCCTGCAAAATTCCCCATGATATCATAGACCGGAATGATGGGTTGATTGCGATAGGCATGACCTAATTCAGTACCTTCACCATTATTACCATTATTTCCGACGGTATTATTTTCATCAGTTCTTACCTGCACATTTTCGCCGATCCTGATATTCTTTTTAATGTTAAATTCAGTGTTTACTCTCAGGGAATATCTTCTGAAATAGCTATAGATAAGTATGGCATCCTGGTCAAAATAATCAAAGCTCATCATATAACGACTTCTGTCTGCACCTCCTGAAAGAGTTATATTATGATTCATGAGTGGTGCATTTTGCGTTATTTCGTCCCACCAGTCGGTTCCCGCCTTATTTGCACGCATGATCAAATAAGAACCATTGATATCATCGAGATTCAAATTATAGAGACTGGGATTTACAGCATGATCACCTTCCATTTTACCAGCGGGTAATATATAATCAGGTAGTCTTGGCGTAGTACCCGTACCATATTGACCTGTTGGTACCGGCTGACCAGAGTTTGTATAAGCCAACCAGGTGAGATCAGCCATTTCCTGTGAGTTCAACAGATCCCAACCTTTACCAGGAAATGATTTTCCATAATACATATTGTAAGCGACTTTTGCTCCACCACTTCTTCCTTTTTTAGTGGTTACGATGATCACGCCGTTCGATGCACGGGCGCCATAGATAGAAGCAGCAGCCGCATCTTTCAATACCTGCATTGATTCAACATCATTTGGATTGATGCCGCTAATACCCCCGGCGGGGATACCATCGATGATATATAATGGGGCATTATCTCCAAACGAGGAGAAGCCCCGGATCTTCACAGATGATTCGGTTCCCGGACGATTGTCGGTGGTAACCGTAACACCTGCTACTCTTCCCTGTAATTGACTTGACGCATTTGCTGCAGGAATTGACTTCATGTCGGAAACCTTTACAACAGCAACCGACCCGGTAATGTCTTTTTTAGCCTGCGACGTATAACCGGTAACCACTACCTCATTTAAAGTAGTGCTTACAGCTACCATCGCAACATCCACAGAAGTCTTATCACTAATATTGACTTCCTGTGTCTCAAGACCCACATAAGAAATTACAAGTACTGATCTTCCTGAAGGAACATTTATCGCAAATGTCCCCGTTGGCCCCGTGACCGTGGCCACATTGGTTCCTTTTACTTCGACTGTTGCACCCACTACAGGGTTATTAGTATTGTCTCTAACAGTGCCTGATACCTGCTTTTGAGCAGAGGCACTAAAAACAAACAACAGCAAAATAATGGATAGGGAGAAATACCTTGCCGGGGCGGCAAGATGCCGGAGTTTTCTTTTCATAATACAAGCAGTTTTAAAATTTGGTTAGAAGGATATACAGCAATTTCCGGAAAAAATTAACAATTCCTTAAAATTTTAAAAAAAATTTTTTTAAAGGGCAAACAATCGTTTGGAATTCTAAGCCAAAAATCTTCTTTCTGGAAGGGTCTGACAGCCAGGTGAAAAAATATAGAAATGTCTTATATGAGGTTTATTGAATATAATCTCAATCATTCAGCAAGCAAACTTCATCCTTGCCATCTTTATTTTTCCAATAGACTTTTACTTTTTGAGACACGATAGCATCAATAGATCTGCCGATGTAGTCAGGTTGTATGGGTAATTGCCTGCTGAACCTGCGATCAATTAAAACACAGAGCTCAACTTTTTCCGGTCGGCCAAAATCAAGTAAAGCATCAAGAGCAGCACGAATCGTTCTGCCGGTATATAGTACATCATCAATAAGTACCACATTTTTTCCTTCGATCGAAAATGGAACATCCGTGTGATTGGCGATATGAATTTCCTTCCGCACATCATCACGATAAAAGGTGATATCAAGTTTGCCGTATTGTACTGCCTTCGCAGGGATCTGCTTTTTTATTTCCTCAACGATCTTATCTGATAGAAAAATACCCCTTGGCTGTAACCCGATCAGCACGGTGTTTTCTAGGTCAACATGATTTTCCAAAACCTGGTGTGCCAGTCTTTTAATAGTTATCGCTAATTCCTTTTCTTTTAAAATGGATTTCAACGCAGAAAATTTTAATAAAAATAAGTAAGCTTAAGAAAACAGCTACAATATATCATCCTTATTTACTGAAGTATCTTGTATTTTAATTCACATACCTGAACAACAATTCATTGCCGGGCTAACGACAACTATTAAATTCAGCAAGCAATCATTTTTTTAACCTCCGAAGGCGTCTCCAAAGAAATCATTGAGCCTTCGGCTAATCCTAAAGCCTGTGAAAAAGCATCTGTTCACAACAATATCCCTCATTGCATCCGGCAGGGTAAGCGGGGGCTATGAGCCTGCTAATTATAAATATGAATCAGTCGATGAAAGAACAGGCTTTAATCGTTTTAATACCGGGGCAAATTTTGTTTACTTTAAGAATCCACATGCCGGACTTGAATTGGGATTTGAATACGGGGCAAAAAAATATGAAACCGATGATTCGAATAAACAGGTTTGGTTCTTGTGCAGGTCTGCAAATATATCTTGATCCCTGCGGAAAAGGAAACTGAAGAGTCGAAAGACAATAACAGGATATGATTTTTAAAAAATAAGAGAGGTTGCAAAACTGCAACCTCTTTTGTTGTAATATGCTACAAATAATTATTTCCTGCGTCCACCACCGATACAAACACCTACTTTAATTCCCATATAACTATTATTAGAAGTTAATCCTGTTGTTGGGTTACCATCACCATCATAACCTGTAAACTTAGTTTTAGGAACAATGTTGTACTCGATACCAAAACGGAAATGTGAGAATTCGAAACCTGTTCTTACCAGGCCACCGAATTTTGAACCGGCAGATGCTTCACCGGATGTTGAAGTTGCTTCAATTCCAGCGATTGAATAAATACCAACACCGCCACCTGTGAATGGACGGAAGTTTTTGTCGGCCATGAAATAATAATCGCCTGTTGCGATATAAGAGGCAGCACCTTTTACACTAGCCTCCATAACCTCGCCGTTTTCATCATAACCATTAAATCTGGCTACTATCGCAGCTTCCATACGTAAACCTACAGATAGGTTAGGGATCACTGCGTACTTGGGTTCAACGGCAAATAAAATTCCACCTTTGGCGCCTTCACCACCGGGTATCGCATAACCAAGGCTGACGTCAACCTTAAATGGCTTGAATACCGATTCCTGTGATTTAGCTGTTAAAGAGATTACTGAGGAGAGAATGAGAATGGCTAATAAATTTTTCATTGTAATTGGATTTGTCCGAAGGGACCCCTTCGGGGATTATTAATGGCCGCCAAAATATACTGACATGCCAATTGATGCAAGCTTTTCACCTATAAAAAGCAAGTGTTGAGTAATCTCCCCTCGAACTTGTACTATTTCTCCTGCATGGATGGATAGCGATAATCCCACATCACCCATCATCTCCTTCTCCTTCAGGCTGTCGCGTTTCCACAAATACAAATGGAACATGGATGACACAGATACACCAGATATTCAAGGATTTTTTATTTTAAGTGTAAATACATCTGATCCATGTCATCCCTGTTCTAGTATTCATGCAGCTACAAGATCAAATGCTGCGCATCATTTTTCATTCATAAATGGGTATCTGTAATCGACCGGCGGATTGAAAGTTTCCTTTATTGTCCTGGCACTCAGCCAGCGATAAAGATTCAGGATGCTTCCTGCTTTATCATTAGTGCCACTTGCTCTTGCGCCACCAAAAGGTTGTTGACCAACTACAGCGCCCGTTGGTTTATCGTTTATATAAAAATTACCCGCAGCATTTCTTAGCTTATTTGTAGCTAGCTCAATCGCCACTTTGTCTTTTGCTATTACAGAACCTGTTAACGCATAAGGGGAAGTTGTATTCACAAGATCCAATGTTCTTTCAAACTGGTTCGCATTATATAGATATACTGTAAGTACGGGTCCAAATATCTCTTCACACATCGTCACGTATTTTGGATCCTTAGCTTCAATAATTGTCGGCTGCACAAAATATCCCTGGCTCTTATCGCACTTACCTCCTACCCAGATCGCTGCCTTCTTATCTTTTTTTGCGTTATCGATATATCTTTTAATATTTTCAAAACTATTTTCATCGATCACAGCATTGATAAAATTGGTGAAATCTTCAGGGCCACCCATTTTAAAGCTTCTTACACCGGCGATCAATTTCTTTTTTACTTCTTCAGCTATGTTTGATGGAATATAGGCCCTTGATGCGGCTGAACATTTTTGTCCCTGGTATTCAAATGCACCGCGAAGCAAAGCGGTAGCAACAACATCAGGATCTGCAGTTTTATGCGCAATCACGAAATCTTTACCTCCTGTTTCACCAACAATGCGTGGATATGATTTATAAGCCGCGACATTTTCACCAATTGTACGCCATATATAATTAAATGTATTGGTACCACCCGTAAAATGCACACCTGCAAAATCGGGATGAGTAAAACAGACTTTACCAAGCGTAGGGCCGCTTACATAAACTAAATTGATCACACCATCAGGCAATCCGGCTTCTTTCAGTATGCGCATGAACATTTGAGCAGAATAAATTTGAGTATGCGCCGGTTTCCATATAACCACGTTCCCGCACATCGCTGCACTGGTTGGAAGATTGCCACCTATTGCAGTAAAGTTGAAAGGAGTAATTGCCAACACAAATCCCTCAAGCGGACGATATTCCAGTCTATTGTGCATGCCCGGGCTGCTGATCGGTTGCTGCTTATATATTTCACTTAAGAAATGAACATTGAATCGCAAGAAGTCAATTAACTCACATGCACTATCGATCTCTGCCTGGAAAACGTTTTTACTTTGGCCCAGCATTGTCGTTCCATTCATGTAAGGACGATACTTAGTCGCCATCAGGTCAGCGGCTTTCAAAAAAATATTGGCTCTGGTTTCCCAACCCAGATTTGCCCAGCTTTCTCTTGCAGCCAATGCAGCATCGATTGCCTGTGTAACGTGCTTTTCATTGCCTTCTGAATATGTTCCAAGCGTGTGAGACAGGTCATGCGGAGGGTGAAGTGTACCTTTTTTATTTGTTCTTACTTCTTTGCTGCCAATATACATG
>JAICPX010000210.1 GCA_025929635.1 Chitinophagaceae bacterium | reverse complement strand
CGCCCCTTCGGGGCTTGGGTTAAATTCATTCGATTCGAACATCTAACAGTGCTTCGCACTGTTCTGATGTATGCCGCCCCTTCGGGGCTTAGGTACGTTCATTCTCTTTGGGCATAGGGCCGTGCCGTGTGTTGATGCATGTCGCCCATTCGGGGCTTGGGTTGGATTCATTCGATTCGAACATCTAACAGTGCTGCGCACTGTTCTGATATATGCCGCCCCTTCGGGGCTTGGGTAACTTCATTCATTTCAATCACAGATCACAGTGCCGGGCACTGTGCTAATGTATAACCCCCTTCGGGGCTTGGGTACGTTCATTCTCTTTGGGCATATGGCTGTCGTGTGTTGATGTATGTCGCCCCTTCGGGGCTTAGGTTCCGCGATAGGTGGAATATCCAAATGGACTGATCAGCAAGGGCACATGATAATGCGCATCATCAAACACAGTAAACAGGATCTCGACAGATGGATAAAAGGTTTTTATTTTCTGATCGCTATAATAATTCCCCGTTTCAAAAACTATTTTATAGATACCAGGTGAAAGAATTTTACCCGCAGGCAAAAGATCTGAAACCCTTCCATCGGTATTTGTTATCCCCTGTGCGATTGTTTGCCACTCTTTGGCTACCTTATTCATTATTCTTACTCCTATATCTCTGCCCGGCTTGCCGGCAGCAACATCCAATACATGCGTCGTTATCTGGCTCATATTTGGTAATTGAAAGTCCTGAATAAGTTTTCCGAAACGTATCAACGTGATCTTATGTTGCTCACCCATCGCTATCCTTAATTCATCATCCCGGGTATTACCCAGCCTGCTGGTAAGCAATTGTAGCATGTCGGGTGCTGATCTCCCGGTAGCACAAACAATAAAAATAAATCCAAACTTTTTCTCATATGCTTCATTTGATCTTGCTAAGGTTTCAATAGTTGCTGCAGCTGCTGATTCAACACCAGCCTGTTCTTTTCCTGCGAACTTTTCAGTTAAACTTTTCTTATCGCCAATCTTAGGATGATGTGTAAATGATTCAATCCAGTCTTTCTCCTCACACGCATAATACCAGGCATTTGTTGCTTTTTCAAGGAGATCCCCTGCTGAGCGAAAGGGAAATGCTTTTATCATTAATTCAACCCATTTTTGCGATCCGCAACACGAAAACAACTCTTTTGCTGCCGCTGGTTTATCTAAGTTATTAAATGATGATAGCGTCATAAAATCATTTTAGTGAAGCTCCCTGTTCGATCCAGCAACGGATCTTGTCTCTTTCTTCTTCTGTCATATTGGTTTTATTATTCTGGGGCATTGTCTTTGTCAACACCACTCTCTGCATGACCAGGTCTTTTTTCAAAACAATTTCCTGCGGTGTATCATACATTACCCCGTTTGGCGCTACTTTATAAATGTCATCTGTTGGTTTTGCCGAATGACAGCTTACACATCGGCTTTGAAAGATCATATTTATTTCAGCAAAACTTACTGATGATCTGCAGGCATTGGGATTTGCCGGCGGTGCAGAAACAAAACAAGCAGCCAGCAAAACAATAACAGAAACGGGCATCACCCAAACGCTTTGCTGTTTTTTTTCGCGAAGATTGAGATAATGCTTTATTCCCGCTGCACCCAGGGAAATAATCGCAAGTGTGAGCCATGGATATTCATAACCGAATGTTGAGGGGAAATGATTACTCACCATTACAAACAACACAGGTAATGTAAAATAATTGTTGTGTATTGAACGGGCCAATGCATTTTTCCCAAGTTGAGGGTTAAGTGGTTTGTTTTCTTTTGCCGCCTTCACCATCGCCTTTTGCGATGGAATAATGACAAAGAATACATTCGCCACCATGATACTTCCGATCATTGCACCAAAATGAATGTAGGCGGCACGACTGCTGAAAACCTCTGTATAGAAATATGCAAATGCAACAAGTAATGCAAAGCCTGTTAAGGCAAATAATACTGGTCTTTTGATCAATGTAGATTTACAAAGAAGGTCATAAATGATCCATCCGATAATGAAAGAACCTATACCAATACTTATCGCTGAAAACGGCGTGATATCCAGAATATTTTTATCTATTAATATTGCCGAGGCATTAAAATAATAAGTGATAAATAATAAACTAAAACCCGACAGCCAGGTAAAATAGGCTTCGTATTTGAACCAATGCAAATGTTTAGGGATCGTTTTAGGTGCTACCTTATATTTTTCCAGGTAATAAAAACCTCCACCATGTACCGCCCAAAGGTTTCCTGCCAGTTCATCTCTTACATTTTCAGAACGGTTCAATGCATTTTCAAGAAAAACAAAATAAAATGAAGCACCGATCCATGCAATGCCAAATGTGAAATGCATTACCCGGATAACAATATTCAGCCATTCCATTAAATGATTTTCCCGCGGCGTGTCCTTTACCAATAAGTAAGTATTCCAGATCAATGCGAGAACAACGAGAACTATCCCCGTATAAATGAAATTCTGTGTTGTATTGATTTTTTCTTCCTGTTCCTCTGTTTTATTTGCAGCATTAAGTTTTAGAATTGCGGGCAAACGATAGGACATCACAATTAGCATGATCAATATAATAGAAAGTATTCCATATAATACCAGGTGTAACACCATAACCTCACCCCTGGTCCCGCTCCGCGCCGCAGGCGGGAGAGGGAGGCCGGGCTTTATATTTATAATTTAATTAAATGCTAACCATTCAACAATAACATCATCATTGGGCTTTTGTGCCAAACAATCTCAATCGACTTATGCCACCGTCAGGAAATATATTCAGGCGAACATGACTAACGATTGGATGCCCGATTATTTCTTTTGAATATTCATGTTCACTATCGGCGCTGAGTTTTTGTTTTGGTAAAATGGTTTGCCATTCAGCTTTATCATTGATCACTGAATCATCGTTGTTACTATCACAGGCCTCAAGTGAACAACTATCGGGATAGTTACCTTTAAAATGACTGGTATCAACAATGATTTGCCTGATGACGCCGGGATGCGCCAGCTTCAGAATAACCCAATCACGATTGTTGGGTGTTCGATTTCTTTTTGTTTCCCATCCGTCACCCATATTTATTCCGCGGCCCGGCATGATCAGGTTGTTCATGGAACTAAAAAACATATCATTACATAATAAAGCCTTACCTCCATTGATCGCCGCTGCGAGGTCCAGTATCTCATCCGGCCTGACAGCATTCCAGTCTTTATATACTTCGCCATAAACCCTTAATCTTGCAACACCCCCATCAGGATAAATATGCAAACGTATATCAGTAAATACATCATCACTGTTACTTGTATAGAAATTTTGTGAACCTGCATCGAGAGGAGATTTTGGCAAGATCTCTTTCCACGCGACTTCGTCCCACCCGTTAGCTATCGGGTCTGGGATCGATGATGGGTTAGTTAAATAAGCCGCCTCAATTGAAGCATGCGGCGGATGATTGCCAAGAAAAAAACTCGTATCGATATCAACGCCCCTGATCCTTCCACTTGTTGCTAATCGTATCACTGCCCAATCATGTCCAGGGGTCCGCTTCCGACGGCTTTCCCATCCATCCATCCATTTACCCCGATCTGTATATTTATCCGGAATAAAAATTCCACGTCCGGGTTTTATCAGGTTTTCTTTTTCCGCAAAAAAATCATCAGTGGCATATAATACTCCCCCGCCCAATCTTTCCGCCGCCAGGTCGATCAGTTGGGTAAATGATGGTGCTTCTTTAATTATCTCTTTTACATTCTCAACACCCATCTGCCTTTGTTTTGGTTTATGATCTTTCCTTCTTTAAAAACAGTTTCGCCATTTATAATTGTTTGCATCACTGTTCCGAAAAGCTCTTCTCCAATATAGGGACTTATTTTATGCCTGAATAAAATATCTTCTTTACTGATTTTCTTTTTCTCACCAGGATCCCATATCATAAAATCAGCATCATTGCCAATTTTTATTTCGCCCTTGTTATTTGCATTGATAAAGCTGGCCGGCTTTGAAGTAAGTAATGGAATGAATTCTTCCAGCGCAAGGATCTCTTTTAAAGCCGTCCACGATGCGGGTAATAAAAACTGAAGCCCGGCAATACCGCCCCATGCTTTCTTAAGATTGCCCGTTTCAATTTCCTTGATCGCAGCTGTAGCAGGAGAATGATCAGATGCAATGAGATCTAAGACACCCGATTTCAACGCCCGCTTCAGCAATTCATTATTTTCTTTTTCCCGGATTGGTGGTGCACATTTATAAACCGATTGTGCATCAGGAATCTTTTCAGCATTGAAATAAATATAATGAGGACAGGTTTCCGCGGTGACAGGCAATCCGTCCCGTTTTGCTTTCTCAATTTTTGTTAGTGCGCCGGCCGATGATACATGAACAATATGCACGGGGCAATTATGTTTACGACACAGGTTTATCATCAGGTCGATTGCATCATTCTCCCATTGCTTAGGGCGACTTAAGAGAAATTGTTTGTAGCTGGTTGGATTTTTATCAAAAATGTCATTGGCCTGCTTATCCGCAATTTCACAATGAACCAGTAATGGAATCCTAAGATTTGCGATGATCGGCATCGCTTTATCAAGATCCTTTTCAGTTACATTTGGAAATTCATCGATGCCCGAATGAATTAAGTAACATTTTATACCCATTACTCCCGCATCGGCCAGGTATTCCAGGTGATTAAAATTGCCTGGGACCAAACCACCATAAAAACCGCAGTTAACATTGAGCTGGCTTACCGAGGCCATTAATTTCTCATTAAGAGCTTTCAACGTTACAGTCGCCGGGTTTGAATTTAGCGGCATATCCACAACCGTCGTGATCCCGCCTGCTGCTGCAGCCCGTGTTGCTGTATCAAATCCTTCCCATTCTGTGCGCCCGGGTTCATTTATATGTACATGCACATCAATTAGTCCAGGCATTAAGACATTATCACCGAAATCATCGGCATCATTTATTTTTTCCGGATCAATTGCTGTAACGATCCCGTTTTCAAAACTTATGGTGGCTGGTTGGAGTTTATTGTCAATCCAGCAGCGATTACTGTATATTTTTTTCATATCATTCATTTTATTGGCCAGGGAGGCACGGAGTACACGGAATTTGCTGAATAGCGAATAGGACGTTGAACAGTTCGACTTCGCTCAGTGCAGGCTGCGTGTCGCAACGACAGCTTAATAGTAGCAATTCAGGTTGGTACATAAAAAAATTCTTACTGATTATATAATCCCATCAGCACTTTTTCAGGTGTAACGGGCGCATTATATTTTATTGTTGATCTTGAATTAAAGGCAAGAACGGCATTGCGAATGGCAAAAAAAGCACCGATCCCATACATCAACGGTGGTTCACCTACTGCCTTCGACTTTAGAATAGCCAGGTTATTTTTATCCGTATTCAAAAATTGAACATTCAATTCTTTTGGTACCGAATAAATATCAGGTATTTTATACGTACTCAATGCATTGCTTAGCAATTTCCCTTCTTCATTATAAACAACTTCTTCCATTGTCATCCATCCAATACCCTGCACCACACCTCCTTCGCACTGGCCCAGGTCCACCGCATGATTTATGCTGTTGCCCGCATCATGAACCGCGTGCACTGCATCAATCTCATAAATGCCGCGAAGACAATCAACCGTTGCAATAATGATTGCCGTTCCATAGACATGATAAGCAAAGGGATGTCCCTTCCCGATCGATTTATCAAAATGAATGACAGGAGTTGAATAATGTCCCTTTGCACTCAGGTTAATGCGCTTCATGAAGACTTCCCGTATCAGGCTTTTCCAATCATATACCGTAGCTTCATCGTTAATACAGACTCTTTCATCTTTGATCCCGACGCTGCACTCAAGATTGCCAGCTATCTCGGTTTTTATAAATGAATGCAATCGTTCATTGACCTGGTTGCACGCATGCAGCAGCGCCTTTCCATTCAGATCTGCGGTCGAACTGGCTGCAGAAGGAGAGGTGTTAGCCACCCTTGTCGTATTTGTAGTCTCCAATTTTATCCTTGCTGGCGAAATACCGAGCGTTTTTGCAGCCACCTGGATCATTTTGGAATTGACTCCCTGTCCCATTTCCACTGCACCGGTGCTCACACCCACCGAACCATCCGAATATACATGCACCAATGCTCTTGCATGATTCATCATTGTATTGGTAAATGAAATACCAAAACAAACAGGCATCAATGCCACTCCTTTTTTTGTAAAATCATTTTTTGCATTGAAACTGCTGACCTCGTTTCTTATTTTTTCAAGGTCATACTTACTGATTGCTTCATCCCAACAATTCTTCGCTTCACTATTTTTAATGACCTGGCCATAGGGCATTTCATTACCGTCATCCATCATGTTTTTTCGCTGGATCACGGAAGCGTCAATGCCTAAGCTTTTTGCGGCATGGTCAATGGCAGCTTCTATCACAAACATTCCCTGTGGACCGCCAAATCCCCGGAATGCGGTGTTGGGTGGCAGGTTTGTTTTGCATGAATGTGCTGTCGCCGTCACATTCGGAACAAAATAGCTATTGGTGCAATGAAATAATGTGCGTTCAAGAATAGCAGGTGACAGGTCAGCAGCAGCGCCTCCATTCTGATAAAAGGTGGTCTCGTAAGCAAGTATGTTCAAATTTTCATCAAGACCAATTTTATAATCGCTGCTGTAAGGATTTCTTTTGCCGGTCATCCGCATATCATCCATTCTGCTAAGAATACATTTTGCCGGACGTTTTAAAATGTATGCTACCAACGCAGCCATTGTTCCCCATGTGGATGCCTGGTCTTCCTTACCGCCAAAACCACCACCGATGCGACTTACATCCACTTCAACTTTATTCATTCCAACTCCTAAAACTCTTGCAGCAGTTCGTTGCACCTGTGTCGGTCCCTGTGTGCCTGAAAATATTTTTACACTATCATGTTCGGTTGGATAAGCATATGCTCCCTGCGTTTCCAGGTATAAATGTTCCTGGCCATTTGTTTCCGTTGCTCCTTCAAAAACATATTTGCATTGAGAAAATGCAGAGGCAGTATCACCGATCCTGAATTTTCCCGAAGGAGATAATAATTTATTTTGTGCAAATGCAACTCTTGGATCAGTAATGACCGGCAAGGGTTCGATCTCAACTTTTATTTTATGGATTGCTTCTTCAGCAGCATCTTCGTTCTCTGCTGCAATGATCAGAATTGGCTGACCACAAAAATGGACTTCATCAACTGCCAGTAATGGTTCATCTGCAACGATCCCGCCGATTTGATTTTCACCGGGGATGTCCCGATAAGAAAACACTTTTACGACGCCTTCAATTTCTTCTGCTTCTTTAAAATCAATGTTTTTGATTTTTCCATGAGCAACCGGAGAATCGAAGATCTTCAGAAACAGCATGCCTTCCATCACGGGAATATCATCTACATAGATCGATCTGCCTGTAACATGGGCGGGTGCATCAAAGTTGACACCACCAACCCCTAAAGAGGAATCTTGAAGCTGATCGATATTTTTATTTTTCTCGTTCAAAAGCATACGCTCAAATTTGAGCCCCTAAATCCCTTTTGCTTCGCGGTACCCGCAATGACGAGGGGACTTTTTATGCGGCAATAGTTTCTATTTCTTCATCGATTTGATTTTAATAACACCTGCCGGAATTCCGACTATT
>JAICPX010000562.1 GCA_025929635.1 Chitinophagaceae bacterium | reverse complement strand
TTGTTCAGTTCCTCTTGCTGTTGTTATGTCTCCTAGATCTATGACGTTACTTTCTTTCCATCCAAAAGATTTTAACAAATCCTTAACCTTCGATTTGGCATCTCTATCATTACCACTCACGAAAACATTATGATCGCCCGGAAGCAATGATGGATTGACCATGATATAACCATTCATGGTATTCAGACTCTTTACTACTTTCAGCTCGGGATATGTACGTTGAATCTGTTCACCCAGGGAATCTGTGTTACACACAAATAATGACGGTGGCATCCCTTTTGAAAAATCCAACGGATTTGCTATATCAATCATAACCTTTCCCGACAGAGTTTGGCTACCAGCTTGTTCCAATGACGGGAGTGTGCCACTTCCATTCGTTGCGTTTATAATAAGCTCTCCGAATGATGCTACCTCAGCATAAGTACCAACTTTAATGATTGGATTTGCCTTATGCCACTCACCAAAGCCTGGTCTACCAAAATTGTCGGTCGTTGACTTTATCATGGCATCCTTTACATTTCTTGTACCGATCATTACGTCGTGGCCCAGGGTCACCAATTTCTCGGAAATAATCTGGCCAACCACGCCCGTTCCAAATACTGCGATCTTCATAACGATATAAATTTTAGTTCGTTTTGTTTACTTTTGTCACTTACTATCTTTTTGATAGTTCACCAAAAGTAGAAGGCTGTCATAAATTTTACAATGGCTGTCATGAATGACATCCACTATCAATTTTGACAGAATTAGACCATTTGATTTGATGAGGGCATTTTATAACGAAAAAAATTTATGCTGATCGATAACAAAGAGAAGATTATTCTATTGAAAGGCAGGGAATATCATTGCGCGATGGATGTGACAATGGACTACATCGGCGGAAAGTGGAAGACCGTGGTCCTCTGGTACCTTAGAAAAGATAAAAAGCGTTTCAGTGAGCTACGCAAACTCATTCCTAATATAACCGAAAAGATGCTGAGCCTCCAGCTTAAAGATCTGGAGAACGATGGAATAGTAAGACGTAAGGTCTATCCGGTAGTGCCCCCAAAAGTCGAGTACTATCTAACCGACTTTGGCAAGACGCTCATCCCGATGATGGAGGAGATCGCCAAATGGGGTCGAGCACTTGCAGAAACCAAAGGAAAAATGGTTGACAAAGATGGAAACAGAACTCGAAAAACGAAGCAGGATGGAAGGTAGTTTCGCAACTAAAGAAGTCTGTCAAACGCTGGCAGCTTTTTTCAAGTCCATTGGTCTTTCCTTAAATCAGGATGAAGAGTTTACGATCAGCCGGTTGAAGTGTCTGCATGGTTAGAAGCTCGTTGTCGAAATTTCTTACCGTTCTTCGAAAACTAGAATAAAGTTAGTGGCAACTACAATGGTTTTTTCCTTTAGCTTTTTCAAAACATTCTTTCCCCTCTTTAAATGAGAAATAGGCCAAACCTAACGTTCCGATAATATCGATATAAAGAAATTTCGTGGCTTGATAAACACCGCTTGATATTAGCAAAATGACTGACATGTATATACAAACCTTTGTACATTCTGCATCGGCTAGAATAGCCTCTGAATTAAGTTGTTTACCAACCTTTACTTTTCCATAGATCAATGCCCACATAATACCAATTGAAATGAGGGAAATGACGATGCCCCAAAATGTTGTTTCTGGTTTGTGACCCGTCCACAGGTTGTAGCCAGAGGTGATAATCAGACCTGCAACTAATATATAGAATGCAGATCCTGTCACACGCAAGGCATTTTTTTCAAACAATGTTCGATTGTTGATATTGGCTTGAGTCCGTAATATCATAGTTGCAATTCCTAAACCTGAAATCACTTCAATAAAACTATCAACACCAAAACCAAAAAGTGTTAGGCTTTCGTCTTCGTAACCAAAATACACAGACAAAAGACCCTCAATAATATTATAGAGTATTGTAAAAATTGCCAGGGCAAAGGCGATTTGGTAAAGCCGTTTTTGATCCAACGATCGTAAAGCGATTCCATTCATCAAGCAAAGGTAAGGTTATTCAAGCAGCAAATGCATTGTAGTCGACTGTAAAAAAAACTATTGTAATCAGAAGAGCAACACTGACGGTGAAGTGATTCTTGACAAATATATCACGGATAAAAATAGCGACCGTCACTTAGATCTCTACGATTTAACTAATTCCATAATCATTCCGTCACTTGCTGCTAAAACTTTTTCATCAAAATTTATCAAGTCATAGATTACAAATCCGGTATCAATGGGTTTCCATGTGTTGTTAATTGTTAAAAAAAATGCATTCGACGTATCATCAACCAAATCACCACCGCTTATGACGACTGAACTTCCGTTGAATTCCAGTCTGGTCAGTATCATATTCATCGGTAAGTTATTCCCGATTTTTTCGGTCTTTTGATTGATGAACTCTGTGATGACAATATGTTTGGGATCGCTGTCTTCTTGGCTGTAAATTGATCCTTCGTTGTCAATGTTCAAAAAATCTTTTTTATAAGCAGACTCTTCCAGGAAGCCCTCATAATAGATCAGCAAAGGGTGACCCTCTGTGCTTGCTATAAAAAGTCTGTCCTTGGCTACTTTCATCCTCGCATTGGAAACTCCCTGGAAGATCGGGTTGCATTTTTTGGTTGCATCATACGATAAAATGGTATACTCCTCTCCGTTACATGCGAGATACGATCCTGAAATAAATAATTTGTCCTGGAATATCTCAATGGCCGTATGGGTATATGTATTCAGCAACGTTTCAACGTATGTGCCTCTGCTCTTTTTCATGGCAAGGGAACTGCTGTGATACACGGTGTCGACTTTTTTTGAACTTATAAACTGTCCA
>JAICPX010000328.1 GCA_025929635.1 Chitinophagaceae bacterium | reverse complement strand
ATCAGGGAATCGGTAAACAACGATTCAATTATGTGGGCGGGAACTCCATCAGGTTTGTTGGAAATAAACAGATATTCGGGTAATGTCCGGTTGTTCAGGTTTCCTCAAAAAAGCAAAGACTACCAGGTTGCACTGAACGCATTTCGCAGGATTTATCAGCATGATAATGGTCTTTTGTATGTCGGCAGTTGGGGCGCCGGGGTAAATATTTTTGATCCTGTTGCACACACCTTTACGCCGGTGCAGGTAAAGAATACGGTTGGAAAGGAACTTTTAGAAAGTGTTATCAGCAACCTTACCCGCAAGAATGATCATGAAATATGGATCAGTACAGCGCTTGGTCTTGTGGTTTATGATACAAAACTAAAAGATGTTACATGGTATAAATTGAATGAGCCCACAAATCTGAAATTCTATGCAATCCATCTTATTGATGAGGCCAATCGTGTCTGGTATACTGATGTTAACGGGCTCAACTATTTCGATCCGGCGATGCAACAATTCTCTCAACATTCATTTCAACATCTCAGTGGCATAATGTCGGGTCTTGCTTTTTACATCATACCCGATAAAACAGGAAGTATTATCACCGTCTGTCCAAGGGTTTCGAATGGCTTATATCGTTTTAACCGGGTTACAAATAAATGGACCAGGAGAACATTTCCGGGGAAAAACAGCTTTTTGAATGAACGAGATGTGGTGCGTGGATTTGTTCAATTATCATCCGGAGAGTACATCATTTCTTCTGACAAGGGAATTTTTGTTTACTCGGAAAAGCAAAATAAAATTACCAGCCTTGAAAAAATACTGCCTGTTGCCGCACCAACCAGGCGCGGTGAAATATTGCTGGATCGGACAGGGAACTTATGGATCTCTGATGATATACAAGGTTTGATAAAATGGAAACCCGGAACGACTTCTTATCGTGTTTACAGAAAAGAATTATTATGGACAGATACAAGCACCAACTCTGGAAGGATTGAAAATCTGTTTCAGGACAGTAAAGGAAATATCTGGTTCCAGAGAGCAGCCGGTGCCGGTGTTTACCTTGCGGAAAAAGATTCGGTGTTGAATTTCATTTATGCAAATAATGCTGCCAACAGCATGTTGGTAATTAACGCTTTTGCTGAAGACAGAAATGGAAAAATATGGGTAAGTAGTACTGATGGATGGATTGGCTATGGGTTAGTAAATGATCCGCACAAAGGCATCGTTAATAAGTTTAATCTTAGGGACAGGGGAATCAGGGTTTCATTTATACATCTTGCCACTGATAAAAATGGCGAAGTGTGGGGCTACACGCCGGAAGAATTAATAAAGATAAATCCTGATAATTTGTCGTTTAGCAGCTATAGTTTTCGTTATGGTGTCAATGATCCTGAGTTCTTCCATTTTTCATTTTTGCCGTCTGGTGAAATGATCTTTGGCGGCCGAACCGATATTACGATCGCTGACCCTGGTGAATTGAAAAGGAACGCCGAGATCCCGGTGCCATATATTGATGAACTGCACGTATTGAATCAGCCAATTGATTTTGTTGTTAATGATCGTGCATTACGATTAAGACATAAACAGAATTTTTTCTCAATTAAATATTCGGCCAAGGCTTACACAATGCCCAATGATGTTCGTTTTCGGTACCGTTTGAAGGGCTTTGATGACTGGATAGAGACAACAGGAGGAAGATTTGCGAATTACACTAATGTGCCGGGCGGTGATTATGTATTTCAATTACAGACTGCAAATAACGAGGGTGTTTGGAATCAAAACATATTGGAACTTCCGATACATGTGGGCACTGCATTGTGGAGTACATGGTGGTTTCGCGTCTTGTTCGCGGTAATACTTGTATTGGCGGGTCATTGGTTATACCGCTATCGTGTTGAACAAATAAAGAAAAAACAGCAATTAAAATCTGATTATGAAAAAAAACTGGCTAACGTAGAAATGAGTGCATTGCTGGCGCAAATGAATCCGCATTTTTTGTTTAATAGCTTAAACTCAATTGACAGTTATATAATTCGGAATGAATCAAAGAAAGCTTCAGAGTACCTTAATAATTTTGCCAGGCTGATGCGGCTCATCCTGCAAAATTCACGCTCAAATTACATAAGCCTGAAAGATGAATTGGAGGCGCTGGAACTTTATATGCAAATGGAGAGTTTGCGATTTAAAGATAAATTCTGTTATTCAATAGCGGTGGATGAGAATGTAGATACCAGTTCCATCGTGATACCACCAATGCTCATACAACCCTATGTTGAAAATGCGATTTGGCATGGACTCATGCATAAATCGAATGACACGGACGGATTAGTAAAGATCAGTATTTCAAAAAACGAAGACGATCTGCAATGCGTGATAGAAGATAATGGAATTGGAAGAGCAAGAGCCGCAGAGCTAAAGGCACAAAAACAAAACAATCATAAACGTTCTATGGGTATGCAAATAACACTAGACAGGATTGAGATCATCAATAAATTATACAACATGAATGCATCGGTTCATGTTCAGGATTTGACAGATGAGAATGGGCATTCAAAAGGGACAAAGGTTGAGCTTTCAATTCCTGTCTGATCAAAAATTCATTTTTATGATAAAAGCTGTTATCATTGACGATGAGAAGGATAGTATCGACACATTGAAGTGGAAACTTGAGAATTACTGTCCCGAGGTAAGTGTTGCTGCTTTTTTCCAGCAACCGGCTGAAGGCATCAACTACCTGAAGAGAAACCCGGTTGATCTTTTGTTTCTTGATATAGAAATGCCGATGCTTACCGGGTTCGATGTGCTGGAAGAACTTGGTCGTGACATACCATTTGATATAATTTTCATTACGGCCTATAACAACTTTGGGATACAAGCCGTAAAATTCAGCGCACTGGATTATCTGTTAAAACCTGTTCAGAACAAAGAGCTGAAAGAAGCGATCGGGAAGCATTTAAAAAGATCGCAACAAAAGATACCATCGGAACAAATCGATGTGTTATTGAACAATGTGCAGGCAGAAAGAAAAGGAAAACGAGGGCGGATCGCATTGGCATCAAAAGAAAGTATTGAGTTTGTTGATCCGCAGGAAATAGTTGTTTGCGAAGCCAATAGTAATTACACCAACGTATATCTGGCCGAGGGAAGAAAAAGAGTGATCTCTAAAACATTAAAAGAATTTGAAGAGATGCTTGCACAATTTGATTTTTTCCGGCCTCATAATTCACATCTTATCAATCTTAGCCGTGTTAAAGAATTTATCAGGGGAGATGGCGGTTATATTATCATGGAAAATAAAATGAAGATACCTGTGTCCAAAAACAGGAAAGAGGAATTATTACAACTTTTGTCCTGAACGCCACTCAAGAAACAGGCTTTTCGCTCAACCACGGTAAGTGGGCCAAGCAAATACATAATTATTAAATCAATGCTTGCCTAACCTTTGCCCCGGGTAAAAGTGGCAAACATGCGTTCAAATAATACGATACGGACGAACGATGGAATTAAGATCTGGATAAGCTGTTATGCGCCGGATGTTTCCAATGAAAAGGTCATCATCATTGCACCAGGAATTGGATTAACTCATGATTATTATCATCTGTTCGCAGGTTTTTTTTGCAAACAGGGATTTTCTGTGATCACGTTTGATTACAGGGGTACCGGAAATTCGGCCCCGAAGACCTTAAGCGGGTGCAAGGCAAACATGCATCAATGGGCAGCCCAGGATATTAATGCTGTCTTATTGTTTGCAAAGCAGCATTATTCAAATCAGGAGCTGATCTATATAGGTCATTGTATTGGCGGAGAGATCATAGGACTTGCACCGGCGAGCCAGTACATCAGCAAGCTCGCACTTGTAAGCAGTGCATTGTCATGTGCAAGGCTGTGGCCCTGGCCATCGAAGCTCAAAATAGAAGGATTAAAATTCTTAGCAAGAATGGCCAGCGGTATTTTTGGTTATTTTCCTGGCAAAAAACTAAATGTTTTTGGCAATCTTCCACACGGAGTTATTTATGAATGGGCCAACTGGTGTGATAATTCGAATGGGCTTTTTGATAATTTTCCTGATAACAATTACAGGAAACTAAATGTACCCATTCTTGCAATTACGTTTTCTGATGACTGGCATTGTCCGCCCCGGGCGGTAAAGGAATTATTAAACAGGTTTGATAATTCCGCAATCACCTGGTACCATATGAGGCCAAAAGAAATAGGAATGAAAAAGATCGGCCACATTGGTTTTTTTCGTTTGAAAATGAGAAATACATTGTGGGCGACATTGTTGCAGTGGCTAAGTAAGGACGAAAGAAAACCACTTCAAACTAAGAGCATAACCATCAAACGCTTTTTAATTGAAAAAGATAAATAACGTACGCCATTCAGCTGAGTCACTCGATCCCTATGATTAGGAAGTGCTGAAGGATCCTGGTAACGAGATGGTAAATGATATGATTGATTTTTTGCAAAATATAAAGCAGCACACTGTTTGGAGAAAACCGACTAATGATGTAAAAAGCAATTTCAAAAAGAAACTTCCACGGTCACCGAAACTCTTCAGCGAGGTTTATGAGGATTTCAAACAGCATATTCTTCCTTACTATATCGGTGAAATACATCTACGCCTTTGGGGCCCGGTAATGGGAACAGGCACGACTTGCTGCACTATCGTATACAAAACTTAATGGAAGGTATTGTTTACGGGTCGCCCATGTTAATCATCGCATTGTGTTCCGGTATTTTGACATACTGATAAAAGATGTAACCATGATTGGAAATGAGTTGACAAATACAGAAGCACTAAAATTCACGTAGGATCTCCGTATTGGTTTTATTTCTATACCATTTCCATGGTTTCAGATATTTGATTCCCTTTGAAGTTTGAAATCTTGTGGCTATTTGTTGCCAGTTACCACGATTGTTTTTCCAAACAATAAAATGAAGATGAGGGATCGCTGCATAACCGGTTTTACCACTGAAGCCGATGACCTGCCCCTGTTTTACAGTATCGCCTACGTCTACCACCGCGCCATCTTTTTTCAGATGCCAGTATCCGCTGCGCGAATTATCGCCGTGCTGGATCACAATATTATTCCCCTGGCTGCGGAATTTTTTGCCCCAACCGCCCCTGCTGCCATCTTCTTTTACCCTGATAACCACGCCTTCCCTGGCCGCCAGTATTGGCGTTCCTCTTTTCATTTTAAAATCCAATGCCGCCCTTTCTTTGTGAGACCATACACCAAAATATCCCTGGACCAGTAAATGTTTCTTTTTATTTTCAAACGGCAGCATGTAAACATAGCTGGTGTCGTCGGTGATCACTCCTTTCTGGAGCAACTTCACCTCCTTGCGTAGAGGATTATTGCTTACAGCACATCCTATTGTACTGCAAGAAAAAATAACCAGGAAGAGTTTTACAAGGAGATCTCTCATTGATAACACCAAAGCTACATTCATACCACAAATTTCAGCATTCATAATTATTTAATTTTTCCGGCCGTAAAATAGTCGTAGCTTCTGTTCCCTCCGAAGGAGTCTCCAAAGGTCCGAAGGACT